>JABZHD010000160.1 GCA_015259045.1 Atopobium sp.
ATGGCGTAGGGGGCGGCCTCTTGATGGGGCCAGACGGGCATCCTGTAGACGCCCCGGGCGACACGTACGAGCTTACCGCGCCGCTCCTGCTGGACGAGCTCGGTGTTGGGGATGCCGAACTCCTTCGCCTCGGCGGAGGTGATGAGTCCGAAGTCGTCCACGTTTGCGTATATGTCGTCGATAATTGCCATGGCAAAAGTATATCGCATGTGAACTACTTTTGACACCATAATCTTCACGTCCGTGGCGGGTAGTTGTGATTGCAATTAGAAAGTAATCAAAGTTTTTAGAATTTCTCGTTGAAATATTCCACAAGTGGAATTACTATCTTAGTAAGATATTCAACAAGTGGAATATAAGGAGATGAGAGATTTGCTTAAACAGGGGATTCTTGGTCTCTTGAATTATGGGGATATGTCCGGTTACGAGATTAAAACCATCTTTCAGCAGTCGCTTAATTACTTCTGGACCGCTCAGACAAGCCAGATCTATAGAGAACTGCAGGCGCTAGAAAAAGACGGCTGGGTCACCGCAACGCTGGTTGCTCAGAAAGGAAAGCCGGACAAGAAGGTTTTCTCGATAACTGAAGCTGGTAAAGAGGAGCTGAACAGATGGCTGAGGGAAGACTCTCAGGCCTCGGTGCTGCGCATTCCGCTTTTGATGCAGACGTTCTTTAGGGGTGAGTGTTCTTACGAGGAAAACCTTGCGTTCTTTAAACGAATCGCAGATAACGCCTCGTCGTTTCCTGGCGGAAGTGAGCTAGCAACGGGCGCAGTAGCCGCTTATGCAGCGCAAATGGGTGACCCAGAGAAGGCGTTGTTCTGGAAATTTACTATCGAGTACGGCAAGATGCACGAGGAAATGCTTAGAGCATGGAGCGAGAAGTGCATGAAGGAGCTGGAGGTACACCATGAACATTCTGCTCATTAATGGCAGTCCCAAGGGTAAAGCCAGCAATTCTCTGCGTCTTGCAAAGAGCTTCATCGAGGGCGTCTCTGAGCAGCACACCAATGAAGACGTAACCGTTGAGCAGCTCAACGTTGCCACCATGGACATCAAGCCTTGCAAGGGATGCTTCCACTGCTGGAAGAACACGCCTGGTAAGTGCATTATGTTGGACGACGAAGAAACGGTCATTCAAAAGCAGCTTTGGGCCGATCTGGTTATTTGGAGCTTCCCGCTTTACTACTTCAACGTGCCTGGACTGCTGAAAAATCTTATTGATCGCCAGCTCCCCATGAGTTTGCCCTTCATGAGCGACGCAAATAGGGGATACGGAAGTGGCGCACACGAGTCTCGCTACGATATGTCCGGCAAGAAGCACGTCCTAATCTCTACCTGCGGATTTTATTCTTCAGAGGGTAATTACGACAGCGTTACCAAGATGTTTGACCACATTCTTGGCCAGGGCAACTACGAGAGCATTTTCTGCGGTCAGGGCGAGCTCTTCCGCGTAAAGGAGCTTTCCGCACGCACCGACCAGTACCTCGCGCTTGTTAAAAAGGCTGGTACAGAGTATGCGCAGGGCGGTATTTCTAACCAGACAAGGGCAGAGCTCAAAGTTTTGCTGTATCCAAAAGAGATGTTTGAGCAGATGGCGGATGCAAGCTGGGGAATTTCTCGCGATACAAGCGCTCAGAGCAGCACAAACGCTGGCGAGAAACCCGTTGAGCAGGTGCCGTTTGACCATATCTTCACCTCCCAGATGGCGGCTTTGTACGATAAGACGGCTTACGACGGAAAAGATCGCGTGCTTGAGATGAACTACACCGATCTTGGACGTAGCTACCAGATTCTGCTGGGCAAAGACGGTAGCAGGGTCTTTACTGACGGTAGCCTCGCTACCACCACAAAGCTCAACACTCCGTTTGAGGTCTGGCAATCCATTTCTAGGGGAGAAATTAGCGGACCAGAGGCGCTGGGCAAGCATCTGTATACCGTTGAGGGCGATTTTTCCTTCATGATTGATTGGGACAAGTATTTTGGTCCTACGCCTGGCAGTTCAACTGAAGTTTCGCAGAATACGTCGTCTGGTGAAGCGAATGGCGCACAGAAAAATCCGCAGATGATTACGATGCTGCTCCCTTGGATTACCTTCTGGACTGCAACATCGTTTGATTCTCGGGTTGGCGCCATGATTGTGCTGCTTGTTACTGCTTTAATGCCGCTTATTATGAGGAACTTCAAGTTCACCATCTGGGACAGAATCTCATTTGCCCTGGTTGGAGCATTGTCTGCAGGCGTTTTCATGAGTGGAAATGGCGACAGCAACCTGATTGTCAATTTGGGCTATCTGGCTTTTGGTCTTATGTGGTTGGCCTCGTGCCTGACCAAAGAGCCTCTCTGCGCTGCTTACGTAAAGTACAGCTACGGTGGAGATAGCGCTTACAACAATCCGCTGTTCATGAAGACAAATTATATTTTGGCAGCATGTTGGGGTGCTATGTATGTGTTAACGGCCATTTGGAGCTGGTTTGCAGTTCAAAATGGTGTGGGCGGTATTTTGGTTATTGTGAATAACCTGGTTCCTATTGGAATGGGCCTGTTTACGGCGTGGTTCCAAAAGTGGTATCCAGCTAAGATGGCAAGCGGAAAGTAAGCAGCTCAATCCACTACAAAATACCTACACGTCAAAAGAGAGCCAGTACTGAACTGCCTCCCATTTCTTGGACATAAGAAATGGGAGGCAGTTCATATGCGGGTGATTATGATTCTATAG
>JABZHD010000161.1 GCA_015259045.1 Atopobium sp.
ATTTTGGGACGTGGACGCTTAGTCTTAACCGAAGCAACGCGGCCCGTAATGGTAGCGTCCTCACCTATCTGCGCAAAAGCAATCTGCACGCGGTGAGAAAAATCGAGGTAGCGATGAGGTACGTTGAGCAAAAGGTCTCGTACACGCAGAATGCCGAGACGCTCAAGCGCCTCGGCACGATTTGCATTGACATACCTTAACCTGGTCACGCTATCAACAAGCGAGCAGGTATGTGCTACTCGCTCTGATGCGGGAGCGATGCTTACCTTGGACTCAGACATTTCCTACTCAATAGAGAAGATGACTGGATAGAGTGGCTGCTCGCCGCGCTGAGCGTCAACCTCAAGGTCTGGATAGGTGTCCTCAATCTTGCTGGCGAGAAGATCGAGCTGCTCGTCAGAGAAGTCTTCACCTGCAAGAATGGTGAGGTTGTCGCCCTCTTCCTCCTCTTGCATCTTAGAGATAAGGTCAAGCGTGACCTGCATAACATCAGAGCCGACAACATCAATGGAGCCGCCCTGGATACCCATGACATCACCATCGTGAATAGGGGGTGCCGTTAGCTGCAGAGGAATCACGGACTGCAGTGGTTACCTCACCGTAGCGAACGCCAGAGATAGTGTCAGTCATCTCTTCTACAAGCTCTTCAAATGGAACGCCATCTGCAACAACAAACATTGCAGCAAATGCCTGAAGAACAGACTTGGTTGGAATAACAGCAACCTTAACATCCTCGCATGCGCTTGCAGCAGCCTCTGCTGCCATACGAATGTTGGAGTTGTTTGGCATAACAATGACCTGGTCTGCATTGGCCTCTTCAATTGCAGCAAGAATATCTGCAGTTGAAGGGTTCATGGTCTGGCCACCAGAAACAACAACGTCAACACCAAGAGACTTCAAAATTGATTCAGCGCCAGAACCAGCAGTTACTGCAACAAAGCCAAGCTCTTTTCTAGGTGCGGCTGCAGCCTTCTTATCTTCAGCGATCTTCTCGGTACGCTCCTTAGCCTCAAGGTCCATGTTGTGAATGAAGACCTCAAAAATCTGGCCGTACTGAAGCATGTACTCAAGAACCTTGTTAGGAGTATTTGAGTGAACGTGAATCTTGTAGTCTGGGTTTGCACCAACAAGAAGCTCGCAATCACCCATGGTTGCCAGGAAGTTCAGAGCTGCTTCCTCGTCAAAGTCTGGGCTATCTGCCTTAAAGAGGAACTCGTTGCAGTAGCGATACTCAGAACCCTCCCAGTCATCGTTGAGCTCAATCTCAACCTTTGCGCTGGTAGCAGCCTTAGCGTCAGAAACAGAAACGGTTGTCTGGAAATCAGTAGTCTCAGTCTTGCCGGTAACAGCATTTACAAAGCCCTCGAGGAAGGTTGCAAAACCAAATGCACCGGAGTCAACAACACCATTCTCTTTAAGAACTGGAAGAAGCTCAGGAGTGCGAGCAACGGACTCATATGCTTCAACAACCAGGGCATCCAAGACCTCAACTGGAGTGAGCTGAGACTTCTCAAGGGAGTCTGCCTTAGCAGAAACGTCCTTCAAAACGGTAAGAATAGTGCCTTCAACTGGCTTTCTAACAGCCTTAAAAGCAACCTCTTTACCGCGACGGAATGCGTGGGCAATGTCCTTTGGAGTTACTGCCTCAGGGTTCTTAACGTCACACAGACCCTCAGCAATACCGCGAAGAATCTGAGACGTAATAACACCAGAGTTACCACGAGCGCCCATCAGAGAACCGTGAGTAATTGCCTTTGCAATATCCTGCATGCTTGCATCTTGAGGAAGATCTTGAACCTCACGAACAACGGTGCCCAGGGTAAGAGACATGTTAGTGCCGGTGTCTCCATCTGGTACAGGGAAAACGTTGAGCTTGTTGATCTCTTCTGCTTTGTCTGCAACGGCAAGGGCTGCTACAGGGAAGCATGTACGAATGACATTTGAAATCACGTTAGACCTCAGTTCCTACTCATTTGAAGCAAAAAGCTTAGCGAGAATTACGCATGGCCTCGATATGTACAGTTACATCAACACATGAAAGCTCTGCAATTTGCTTAAGCAAAAACTTTACTGAGCTCTCAAGATTGTCGACAACAGACGCCATGTTAACGCCCTGCTCAACAACAATGTGAAGGTCAACCTGAACTCCCTTAGGAGTTGGGGTCACATCAATACCCTTACGAAGTCGGTACGTTGGAAGAAGACGAGCAACACCTGCTGCCTCATCAATCTCTGCCATGCCAACAACGCCATAACATTCCATAGCTGCATAGCCCGCCAGGTCAGCAAGGCAATCATTAGAAACTCTTAGTGTTCCAGGAACAGCGGTAGTCATTACATAACTCCTCTCGCAAGAACCAGGGTTAGTCATTGTTATTTAGTATACCGCAGGACACATTTATTATTAAAGCGGCTTATATATACAAGTTGATAACCTTGCAATTGACAAATCTTTTTCTTGTTATTTAATCTTGGTGTAATAAATGAAAAACATTCAAAAGCGGTCAAAAAGCTATCTAAATGTGAATGTTATATTCATGCTTTGACAGCACAATATATTGTGCTATATTTATTCGGCTATTTGGAAATTTTAGGCGCAGAGGGCGCCTATCCTATGGAGGTCTTACTCATGTCGAAGGTCTGTGATTTCTGCGGTAAGCACGCCGTTGCCGGTCGCTCCATCTCCCACTCTCACCATAC
>JABZHD010000162.1 GCA_015259045.1 Atopobium sp.
TTTCTATTTGAAGCCTAACCTCTTTTACCGCCGTGTTATACGAGAAAGAATAGGGATCTTGAGGCTTAAGCTCCAGCAACTCGCCGTCGGTAATCAGCGCAATATCCTCTGCAAGTCTTCTTGTGATGCCGGAATATGAATAGTACACAATCAAAGACTTCATATAAGAATCTCCACTACCGGCCGAGAAGAACGTGCCGTTGAGACATTACGTCAAAATTATTCGCCACAAGTATAGTTGATAGGATTGCGCAGCCGACCGTTTTCTTACAGCAAGCATATGCTACAGTGAAACAAAAGCATCCCGGCTATCCCCCTTGTGGGATGACTGAGGTGCTTTTTTGTTTGTACTTGCGCAGTCGACCGGTTTCTCACAGCATGCATATGCTACAGTGAAACAAAAGCACCCTCGCTATCACAACTTATGGGATGACCGGGGTGCTTTTTTGTTTGTGCACATGTAAATCAAATCCATGCTAAACAAAAAACCGCTCTGAAGCGGCTAATCACAACGGCTAGGATTTGCACCTGGGTCATCTCCAACAAGGGCTCTGCTAATTGTGCTACTTTCCGCTTACGCAATTCTACATTCCCTCAATATAATGTTAAGAAAACAGCTTATGACCAGCGTTTTCCAAGGTTTGTGCATCTGCGCTGTTTAGCTATCAGTTAGAATGTCACTGCGCCGAAACAATGACTTAAATCAACGAAATTAAGTATAATTAAATCAAGGAGCGAGCAGCCCGCGTACAACTGCGCGAATTTGCACTCGCTCTTTTATTTGTACACATTTACCAATTTCCCTATTTTCGGCTATTGAGCTTGTGCGTTTAGTTACCAGTCAGAATGTCACTGTACCAAAACTTCTTAGTGGCAAAAGACTGAAAAATGTCAATTAAAAAACTCGCTTAATCCATATCAAATAGAATAAGCGAGTTTTCTTAGTTCAATTATGCCCAATTTTGTTGATTTAAACCACTGAATAGTGGCTTTTTATATACGCAACCGTTGCAAAAAAGCGATACCTACCTCGTAGCAGTCAGAATGTCACTGCGCCAAAACAAGTTGTCGGTGACCCTGCACCTGGGTATACTATCGATGCAGGAGCAATCCAACGCTTGTTACAGTTGCGTCAGGACGACAGCGAGAAGAAGTTATTGGAAGCTTTCGAACGCTTATTGGGGGTGCGCATTGAGCATTTACGCTGAGGTTGAGAAAAGATACAAGGAGCTTAAAGACAAAATTAATAAGTATCCTGATGCTGATACTCTTTTCAATCCATATGATATGATTGTCGATGCGCTGGACGAGACTGAGCAAAAGCTTTGGCGCGCAGAAGGTTTCTTTGTGGAAGAATTACTCCACCAGAACTACCAACGCCCTGACTTCGAGCAGTTCTGCGAGAGAGAAATCATGAAGCACTTTGCTAAAGAGGAAGCGGCGCGAAGTACTACTTCTGCCTAAACACCTTTATTAAGCTTTGAGATTTTAAAGCCACCCAAAAGGGTGGCTTTTTTGTTAAGAAAAACTGAACGGAAAAGTCAATCAATGAAAAAGATTATTCGTTGCTCTCAATGTTCAAGGTGTGCGTGCATCGTGGAATGCAGATTTACTGACTGTTTATATAATCAGTAACTCTTAGTCAAACCAGATCTTTACAACGTCACCATCTGCAGAAGTAATATCCACAAGTGTGCCACTCTCGCCAGTCTTTGCAGCATCCATAAGCGCATCAAGATTGATGTTAGAAAGCTGCTCCTGAGTCTCCTGATTAAGATAGCTTCCGCTAACCTGAATTCCCGAATTCAAAACAAACTTTGCCAGGCCCAGAGGCACGCACATATCAACAACGTCGCCGTCATCGGAGACTACATACAAGTGCAAGCCGTGTTTTGCAGAGCCGTTTCCAAGGCGGACGCCCTTTTTCTTGCTACCGTCAGCCTCGTCGTTCTTCTCGACTTTGATCATGCTCTTACCAAAAAGCTTACCAAAGCTAAAACCTGAAGACTGAACAGCAATGCCCTGGTTGTCCTGCTCTGTAGGCGCTTCTACGATCTCTGCAGGCTCATCATCTGCAACGGAAACAACCTCAGCAGCGCTCTCCTGGACAGCAGCGCCCTCCTTGGCAGCAGCACTCTCCTGGGCAGCTTCAGTCTCCTGAGCGGAAGCACTTGCGCCACTCAAAAGCTCGTCAACGGACACACCAAGGAAGCGTGCGAGATCTGGCAACAGCGAGATATCCGGATAGTTAATGTCGTTCTCCCACTTGCTCACCGCCTGCGGGCTCACGTTCAGCTCCTTTGCCAGACGCTCCTGCGTTGCAGTTTTAGTCAAACGAAGACGTGCAATACGACGACCAAGGGTCTCAGATGAAGTAGTCATAGTTGCTCCTTTTCTCAATTCATTATCGCTGAAATGGCATGCGGGCCGCTGATTTCACTATGAGTCGTAACAATACGTTCAACAAGAACGCATCAGTTGAGTTGGGTATCGCAACGGTTTCCAGCTACTCAACAGCAGGTTGAGTTCGCAGGTAAACTATACTTTTTGACAGAAAATTACTTGCCCTAAAAGTATTCTCCCTCTACCATTTAAACAAGAAACTTTTGATGTTTAGAAAGGTCTGTCTATGGCTGGCGAGAAGAACTGGGTGTTCTGGACCAGTGGCGCGCATATTGTTT
>JABZHD010000163.1 GCA_015259045.1 Atopobium sp.
GTCTCAGATGGGTGAGGTAGAGGTTGCTATTCAGTGGAATACTGACTTCAGTGATAGAACTCTTTCTTTTGCAAACGATATTTTCACTGAGGAAGGCGGAATGCACCTCGAGGGCTTCCGTACTGCTCTTACTAAAGTAGTAAATGATTACGGCACCAGGCAGGGAATTCTTAAAGAGAAAGACCCTAAGCTTGAGGGCGGCGATATTCGTGAGGGCTTAACTGCTGTTATTTCAGTTAAGCTGCCAGATCCTCAGTTTGAAGGACAGACAAAGGCAAAGCTTGGTAGTTCTTACATGAGAACTCTCACCAACAAGATTGTTACTCAGGGTCTCTCAGAGTACCTGGAAGAGCATCCAAATCAGGCAAAAGAGATTCTCAAGAAAGCATCTCAGGCTGCAAAAGGCCGTCTTGCTGCTCGTAAAGCCCGTGAAGCCACTCGCCGTAAGGGACTTCTTGAATCTGCTGCGCTTCCTGGAAAGCTTGCAGATTGCTCCGTACGTGATGCAGAGATGACTGAGCTCTTCATCGTCGAGGGTGACTCCGCAGGTGGTTCTGCAAAGATGGCACGTGATCGTTCTATCCAGGCAGTCCTTCCACTTCGCGGAAAGATTTTGAACGTTGAGCGCGTACAGGCTCATCGCGCACTTTCTTCCGATACCATTACTTCGTTGATTACTGCTATTGGTACGGGTGTTGGTGAAGAATTTAGTCTTGAGAAGGCCCGCTACCACAAGATTGTCATCATGACCGATGCTGATGTTGACGGTTCTCACATTAGAATTCTTCTGCTTACCTTCTTCTATCGTTATATGAAGCCAATGATTGACGCAGGTTATATCTACGTTGCTCAGCCTCCTCTGTATCAGATCAAGCCAAAGGGTAAGAAGAACGGCAAATACATCTATACCGATGAAGAGCTTGCTCTTGAGACAAAGAAGTTTGAGGACAACACCAAGTTCACTATTCAGCGTTATAAGGGTCTTGGTGAGATGGATCCAGAGCAGCTGTGGGCAACCACTATGGAGCCAAAGAACCGCATTCTTCTGAAGGTAACCATTGATGATGCTCTTGCAGCTGATCGTGCAGTTTCTGACCTTATGGGCAACCAGGTTGAGAAGCGTAAAGACTTCATCCAAACACATGCAAAAGACGTCCGCTTCCTGGACATTTAATGGTTTCTCGCTAAATCATTAGACAGAAAATGAAAGGGTAACTTGTGGCAGACGATAAAAATATGAATGACGATCTTTTTGGTGCAGACGAGGATCAAGACCTTGATGCACAAAACGATATGGATGAAGAATACGAAGATGACGAGGTAGAAGAAGACTCTGACGAGTTTGACCCAGAGACTGGGGAAAATCTCATAACGGGAGAAACTTCACACATTATCTCTGATGAGGCTGGTACTCGTCTTGACCTCTCAGACATTCACGGCGGCACGCTTAAGCCAACCGATTTGTCCTCAGAGATGAAGACTTCCTTCCTCGAGTATTCCATGTCCGTTATTGTTGCTCGTGCACTTCCAGATGTTCGAGACGGCCTTAAGCCTGTTCACCGCCGTATTTTGTACGCAATGAGCGAGGCTGGCATTACGCCAAACCGTCCACATAAGAAGTCTGCATGGGCAGTTGGTGAAGTCATGGGTAAGTACCACCCACACGGTGACTCCGCTATTTATGACTCCATGGTCCGTATGTCTCAGGATTTCTCGATGAGACTTCCTCTGATTGATGGTCACGGAAACTTTGGTTCTATCGACGGCGATCCACCAGCAGCAATGCGTTATACCGAGGCACGCCTTACCAGAAGTGCTATGGAGATGCTGGCAGAGCTTAACAAGAACACCGTTGATCTTCAGTCAAACTATGATGAGTCTCTGACAGAGCCTGCAGTTCTTCCTGCTCGTTTCCCAAATCTTTTGGTTAACGGTTCTTCAGGTATTGCAGTTGGTATGGCCACCAACATTCCTCCTCATAACCTTGGTGAGGTTACTAACGCTGTCTGCATGATGATTGAGAACCCTGACGTTACCACTGAGGAGCTCATGACCGTTCTACCTGGTCCTGACTTCCCAACAGGCGGCATCATCATGGGTACTCAGGGCATCAAGGATGCCTATGAGACTGGTCGCGGTTCTATTACCGTCCGCGC
Organism: Atopobium sp.; assembly: GCA_015259045.1. Classification (GTDB taxonomy): domain Bacteria; phylum Actinomycetota; class Coriobacteriia; order Coriobacteriales; family Atopobiaceae; genus Lancefieldella. Next base: position 2,157 of record JABZHD010000163.1, read on the forward strand.
AAAAGTCCACGTTGAGCAGGTCAAGAGTGGTCGTCAGCGTCTTGTTGTCACTGAGATTCCTTATCAGGTTAACAAGGGCCTTCTTCAGGAGAAGATTGCTCAGGCAGTCAATGAGAAGAAAATCGAAGGCATCTCTGACATGCGCGACGAATCCAACCGTAAGGGCATGCGCATCGTCTTGGACCTCAAGCGTGATGCTGTTCCACAGGTTGTTCTGAATAACCTGTACAAGAAGACTCAGCTTCAGTCCAACTTTGGCATCATTGACCTGGCCTTGGTTGACGGTGTTCCTCGTACCCTTTCTCTTCGCGAGATTCTTCGTCACTACATTGATCACCAGATTGATGTTGTACGCCGTCGTACTGAGTTTGACCTGGACAAGGCACAGAAGCGTGTCCACATTTTGGAAGGCCTTCTGACCGCAGTTGATAACATCGATGAGATTGTCCACATCATC
>JABZHD010000164.1 GCA_015259045.1 Atopobium sp.
GACACTACCGAGTACACGTACTCAGGCGCCTTCATGCGGCCTTCAATCTTAAGCGAGCCAACGCCTGCTTCAATCATGTCAGGCACGTCATCAATGGTGCAGTAATCCTTAGGACACAGCAGCCTGTCAATGCCACCCATCGAGACAACTTCATGCTTAGAGTTGAGCAGCTCATAGGGCAGACGGCACGGCTGAGCACAGGCTCCGCGGTTAGCAGAGCGGTCTCCTCGCATAGACGACATGTGGCAGATGCCCGAATAGCAGAAGCACAAGGCGCCGTGACCAAAACACTCCAGCTCAACGCCAAGCTTGGAAATAGTAGAAATCTCTTCTTTAGTAAGCTCTCTGGACAGCGTAACGCGGCCCACGCCAAGCTTTTTGCAGGCAGCAACACCGCGCGTATCGTGGATGTTTGCCTGCGTTGATACGTGGCATTCAATCTCTGGCCAGGTTTGTCTGACCTGAGCCATAAGACCCCAGTCCTGGATGATAAAGGCGTCTGCACCAAGAGTCCACGCGCGGCGAATCAGGCGCAATACACGCTGCATCTCGTCCCACTTAACAACAACGTTAACAGTAACGTACACGCGAGCGCCAGCTAGATGAGCCTGTCTACACGCACGCGCAAACGACTCGTCATCAAAGTTGTCCGCACCACGGCGGGCGTTGAAGTTGTTACCCAGGCCGCAGTAAATAGCGTCAGCACCACCAGCAAGAGCTGCGGTAAATGGCGCTGGACCTCCCGCTGGGGCGAGAAGTTCCATCTGGGTTGCACGAGGAAGTGGCTGAGTTGGGAGCTCTTTATCAGAAGCTTCCTCTGTCCACTCTGGCTCGTTCATGCGATTTAGCTCGTGAGCTGTGGATTCTCGCTCACGACGATTACGTTCGTTCATACTACCTAACTTGCCTTCAGCGCTTGTTACTTCTTAAGTGAAGAAAGTGCTGGATGAATCTTATCTTTGTCGGAAAGAATGACCTTTGCTGGATCTAAGGTCTTCTCGCCAAGAAATGCTGGCCACTCAATGCCAAGCTCTGGATCATTCCACATGATGCCACCCTCATCGCCTGGATGATAGATGTCATCGCACTTGTAGCAGAACTCAGCGGTCTCTGAGAGGACCAAAAAGCCGTGGGCAAAGCCGCGAGGAACAAAGAACTGCCTGCGGTTCTCAGCGGACAGGACAACGCCTTCCCACTGACCCCAAGTTGGACTTCCCTCTCGCAGGTCAACAGCAACGTCAAAGACAGTGCCAGAGATTACACGCACAAGCTTTGCCTGAGGATGCTCAATCTGGAAGTGAAGGCCGCGGAGCACGCCCTGAACGGATGAGGACTGATTATCCTGTACAAAAGAAGCGTCAATGCCGCCAGCAACAAAGTTTTCTTCACGATAGGTCTCCATAAAGCCACCACGAGCATCGCCGAACAGCTTTACGTCCACAACCTTTACACCTTCAATCGAGGTGTCATAAAACGTAAAATTGCCCGATTGAGTAGGGTTTTTAAGCTCTTTTGGAAACTCCATAGCGTTCACCTTTCAATTTCTTTAGGTAATCTACTATATACGAGTCAAGATTAATACGTCTTTTGAGCTATGATATTCATGCAGTTAATGTGTAATTTGCAATTCAAAGGATGCTCGTGAGAATTCTTGCAGTCGTTCCCGCTTACAACGAAGAAGCCTGCATTGCTTCAACTATTACAGAATTGTGCCAGGTGGCTCCCCAGGTTGATTACATCATAATCAACGACGGCTCCGCTGACCGCACTCTGGATATCTGTAAAGAGCGTGGATTTAACTACCTCAATTTGCCTGTTAACGGAGGCCTTTCTGCAGGCTTTAGAGCTGGTATGCGCTACGCCAAAGAACATGGTTATGACGCTGTGGTGCAGTTTGACTCCGATGGTCAGCACAGGCCTGAGTACATTGCTCCTATGGCTCAAGCAATGGTAAACGAGGGAGCAAATATCGTCATTGCTTCTCGCTTTGTCACCAAGGCTCGCGGAAACTCTCCTCGAGAGCTTGGCTCCAAGCTGATTTCTTGGCTTATCAAGACAAGCACTGGTCAAACCATTACTGACCCTACCTCAGGCATGCGTATGTACGATCGTGGTCTTATTGAAACGTATGCGCGTTCCTTTGACTTCTCCCCCGAACCAGACACTATCTCGCTGCTGATGCGTCGAGGAGCTAAGGTTGTCGAGATTGAAACTGAGATGCGTGAGCGTCAAGGAGGCGAGTCCTATTTGAGCTTCTATAACTCAATTATGTATATGGCTCGCACGTGCCTCTCGCTTTTGCTTTTCCAGTGGTTTAGATAAGGTGACACCATGACTTTAGTTCTCAGAATTCTGCTGCTTATTGGTGCTCTTTTTGCCATGGGCATTGTCATCAATAGCGTCCGTAAATCAAAGATTCGTATCTCCGACTCTGTCTATTGGGTTGTTTCTGCAGGAATCCTCGTTTTGTTTGCGCTTATTCCCCAACTTGCGTATTTCTTCTCGGGTCTGTTTGGCTTTATGAGCCCTGCAAACTTTGTCCTGATGCTGGTTATTGTGATGATGCTTATCAGGATTTTCCATCAGTCCTGTGCAATTTCTAAGC
>JABZHD010000165.1 GCA_015259045.1 Atopobium sp.
GCTGGTAACCTGCCTGGGTCAGCCTCCTGTATCTTTTGAAACTCGCCTGCGTGATAAGGACGATAACATCGTTCTTTCTGGCACCTTTACTCCTCAGGAGTTCTTCGCTGAGACTGTTGACATGAATCTTGATGATTACATCTCAATCATCTCTGCCCCAACCGCCGATAAGCCTTTCAACCACACCTACACCGTTTCCCGCTTGGGCAACGTTGTTGAGGGTGGCGGCGTTCGTTACCTCAACCTTGAGATTCCTGAGCTCAAGCGCCTCGCTGTGGCTCAGCTTAAGGACAACCTGCCCGTCTGGTTTGGTTGCGACGTTGCTCAGTCCTACCTTCGTGAAGAGGGCATCATGGACACCCGTGCACTTGACGTTGACGGCCTCTTTGGCTTCCCTGTTGAAGGTGCACTTGACCGCGCGGAGCGCCTTGACTACGGCGAGTCTCTGATGACTCATGCTATGGTTCTTGAGGGTGTTAATTTTGACGCAGAGGGCAACACTACTCTTTGGAAGGTTGAGAACAGCTGGGGTAAAGACCACGGCCGCGATGGCTTTGACACCATCTCCGACCCTTGGTTTGACGAGTACGTCTACCAGATTGTTGTTGACAAGAAGTACCTCACTCCTGAGCAGCTCAAGACTTTTGAGACTGAGGAAGCAACTGTCCTCGAGCCATGGGATCCAATGGGCTCTCTTGCAACACTTCGCTAAGGTACAAACCATCTGGCGAGAAGATCGGTCTTCTCGCCAGGTTTTTCTAAACGCTACTAACAAAAGGAGCCGTAATGGCTGATCAGACCGTAAATCCACAGTGGGCAAACGAGGAAACCGCTGCTTTCAACGCAGACCGTGCTAACCGCGTTGCTCGCAACTCCGTAACCTCTATGGGCGTTTCCGCAGCTGCTCGCGACATCACCACCATGCGCACCTACGCTGATACCTACGGTGTTGCTGTTGCAAAGACCGGCGACGTCACCAACCAGCGTCAGAGTGGTCGCTGCTGGATGTTCTCTTCTTTCAACGTACTTCGCCAGGAGGCAATTAAGAAGCTTGACGTTGATACCTTTGAGTTCAGTCAGGCATATGGCATGTTCTACGACAAGCTAGAGAAGGCTAACTCCGCACTTGAGTACATCATTCAGACCGCTGACCAGCCAACCGATTCTCGTGTTGTCCACACACTTTTGACTGAGGGCATTGGCGATGGCGGTTACTATTCATTTGCTATGAGCTTGGTTGAGAAGTACGGCCTGGTTCCTAAGGATGCCATGCCAGAGACAGCTTGCTCCAAGAACTCCACTCAGATGGACGAGCGTATTGACCGCCTGTTCAGAAAGAGCGCTGGTGAGCTCCGTGCAGCATACGCAGCTGGCAAGTCTCTTGACGAGCTTCGTGCGCTTAAGCAGGAGCAGCTCAAGGGCTTCCACCAGATTCTGTCCGTTTGCCTTGGTGAGCCACCTCTAACCTTTGACTTTGAGTGCAAGGTTGGCAAAAACGCACAGGTAGATAAGGCAAAGCTCTCTCCTGTTGAGCCAAGCAAGGCTTCTGACAACAAGGACAAAAAGGACGGCGAGAAGGACGAGGAGAGCACCCAGATTCTTCGCGACTTTGGCATTACTCCTCTTGAGTTTGCTGAGCGCTATTGTGGCGTTGATCCTCGTGGCTTTGTCCAGCTCATCTCTGTTCCAAGCAAGAAATATCCTTACGGCAAGGTATATCACCCAACCTTCATCGATACCGTTTTGGGCGGCATTAAGACTCGCTTCTTAAACGTTGAGCCAGAGGTTCTTGAGGCAGCTACCATTGCTTCTTTGAAGGACGGCAACCCTGTCTGCATGGCTTGCGACGTTATGCAGGAGTTCCCTCGCCACAATGAGGACTTCAACTACGTTCTCTCAACCGACACCATGGATTACAACGGCCTCTTTGGCGTTGATTTTGACATGGATCGCGAAGCAATGATTGAGAACTATGAGACTTCTCTTACCCACGCAATGACCTTCCAGGGCGTTGAGCTGGATAAGGATGGTAAGGCTAAGCAGTGGCGCATTGAGAACAGCTGGGGTAAGGACTCCGGTAAGGACGGCTACCTCATCATGAGCGCAGACTGGTTCCGCCTCTACGGCGGCGAGGCTGATGTTCGTCGTCAGTACGTTCCAGAGGACCTGCTCAAGGTTTGGGACGAGGGCGAAGATGTCCAGATTGATTTCTGGGAGAACCTTGGCTACTCCCTTGGTGGCCGTAACCGCAAGTAAGGTACGCGCAACCACAGCCTGCTAAGCATGCACATAAAAGCACCTATGGCCGGTACAGAATTTTCTGTGCCGGCCTTGTTAGTGTATACTGAAATAAGAAAAACCTTATTTTATTTTAGGAGGTTTTAATGAAATATTTTTCAAAGGAACGTATAATTTTACGGTTTATTGTTATATTTCTTTTCCTCTTAATCTGGTATTGCGATTCCAGAGGCATGCTTCCAGAAAATGGCTACGCAATCCTTACTATTCTTTTATTCGGTATTTTTTGGTTTATCGAGGCTAGATTTATTAAACCCACTAGAAC
>JABZHD010000166.1 GCA_015259045.1 Atopobium sp.
TCCTAACAACTCCCACGTTGACGGTGCCCTTGCTATGGCTCGTTCTCAGGATCCAAACTCCGCAGGTTCACAGTTCTATTTTTGTCTTGGTCCACAGCATGGCTTGGATTCTGGATACACCGTATTTGGCACAACTATCGAGGGAATGGATGTCATTTCCCAGTTAAAGGTTGGCGATATCGTCAATTCCATTAGAATTGAAAACGCTTAAAGCCAAGTCGCACAGACTCTTGGAGGATATTGTGAATCAACAGGCATTTGAGTTAGGTAAATCTGCATATGATCAGGGCGACTGGTTTGTAGCTATCAGTCAGTTTGATGTGGCTAAAGAGCCAGGCGAGGTAAACGGTCAGATTGACCACCTGCTTGGTAACGCGTATATGAAGCTGGGCCAGTTTGATTCTGCCGCTTCTGCTTATAAGTCGGCACTTGCTGATACGTCATATGGCAAGGTTGGCGCACTCTCCACAAACCAGGGCCGCGCTCTTCTGGCTGCCGGTAGGGTACAGGAGGCAATTGCCGCCCTTACTAACGCTGTCCAGGACGTCTCTTACGCAACTCCTTATAAGGCACAGCTTGCCCTTGGTTCTGCTTACGAGAAAATCGGCGATATTCGCAACGCCGGTATTGCTTACAGAAACGCTGCAGTAGACGAGAAGAACCCTAATCCTTCATCTGCACTCTGCAGTCTTGGTGCATGCTTTATGGGCCTTAACAGACCTGTTGATGCAGTTGAGGCATATCGCACCGCTCTTGATTTTGCTAATCCTTTGGAGAACTCCAATAAGATTTATGCAGATCTTGGTCTTGCATATGTTGCAGCTAATCGCATGTCTGAGGCGGTTGATGCCTTTACCCACGCTACTGCAGACGGCAGCTTTGTTCTGTCTAATCAGCAGCAGTCTGCTTTTGATGCAGCTCGCAAGGCTATTACTGCAATGACTTCTGGCAAGCCATCTGAGACTGATGCCTTCCTTCAGGCAGCTGGCTATGGTGCCTATGATCCACTGGATCCTACAGGTATGTCCGGCGAGCTCATTCCTTCTGCAGAAGACACTGGCTTCTTCCAGATTACTGAGCAGGAGATTATTGAGCAGGATAAGAAGGACAAGAAGATTAGGCGCAAGCATCGCCATACCGGCCTTAAGGTCTTCATCACTATTCTTATTTTGCTTATCCTGGCTGTTGGCGGCGCTGGTTATGCTTACTATCGTGGCTATGGATGGCCAACCCAGCAGTCTGTTGTTCAGGATATTTTCAACGCTAAGGCACAGGGCACCGATATTGGTCGCTATGTCTCTAGCTCTGTCTCTAGCACAACGCTTCAGCAGATTTCCAACAGCCTGCCAACAAGCTCCGCTGTTACCATCAACGGTGTTGACCAGAGCATGACTCACTCTACAGTTAACGCTTCTGTCAGTCTTTCTAATGGCGGCAATGTTGACTACACCATTGAGCTTGTTCGTGATGGTATTGGCTGGAAGGTGGCAAGCGTTACCACTTCATACGTAAGCCAGAATAACCAGAACTCCGGCGCAACTTCTGGTACTAACGGCTCCAATTCGGGAACTACTTCTGGAACTAATGGATCTAACTCCTCAAATTCCTCTAATAGTTCCTCCAGCTCTTCAAAGTCTGGTAACTAGTACTAAACTGTTTTAACCGTTCTTTCTGCAGGATAATTACGCACACGCGTAGCACGTTTGATTGGATATCATGTCTATCTTCGATTCGCTCTTCGGAGAATATGGCGGAGACCTAGCCATCGATCTGGGAACTGCAAACACCCTTGTTGCAGTTCGTGGTCAGGGTATTGTCATCAATGAGCCATCGGTTGTTGCAATCGATAAAAGCGAGAGCCGTGTTCTGGCCGTTGGCGCTGATGCAAAGCGCATGATTGGTCGTACCCCTGGCTCCATCATTGCTGAGCGCCCTCTTAAAGACGGCGTCATTGCAGACTTTGATGTTACTGAGGTTATGCTTCGTTACTTCATCGAGAAGGCTCGTGAGCGCAAATATCCTTGGTCACCACGTCCACGCGTAGTTGTTTGCGTTCCTTCTGGCGTTACATCTGTCGAGAAACGCGCTGTTTTTGAAGCAACTATTCAGGCAGGCGCTCGCCAGGCATTCTTGATTGAAGAGCCCATGGCTGCAGCTATTGGTGCAGACCTTCCTATTGAGGATCCTACAGGTTCTATGGTTGTAGACATTGGTGGCGGTACTACCGAGGTTGCCGTTATCTCCATGGGCGGTATTGTTGTCTCGCAGTCCATTAGAACTGCAGGTGACGAGTTCGACCAGACTATTCTTGAGCATGTTCGTGATGCGTATAACCTCTCTATTGGTGAGCGTACCGCAGAAGACATCAAGATTAAGGTTGGCTCAGCAGCTCCTCTTGCAGAAGAGCTTGACGTTGAGGTAAACGGTCGTGACGTCATGAGTGGTCTTCCAAAGACAGTTCGTATTGAATCAGAAGAGATTCGTCGCGCTCTTGATCGTCCTCTTGATGAGGTCACTAAGGCAGTTAAAGATGCGCTTGATGTGACTCCACCAG
>JABZHD010000167.1 GCA_015259045.1 Atopobium sp.
ACCCGTGAGCGTGGCCTTGAGATTATGCAGAAGGCGCTTGACCTTGCAGGTGACCTAGGACTTCATACCATCCAGCTTGCTGGTTATGACGTGTACTACGAGGACGGCGCAGAGGATACGCGTAAGTACTTTGAGGAGAACCTATCAAAGGCTGTAGAAATGGCTGCTCAGGCGGGCATTGTTATGGGTTTTGAGACCATGGAGACTCCTTTTATGGATACAGTCGAGAAGGCCATGCACTACGTAAACCTTATCAACAGCCCTTACCTTGGTGTGTATCCCGACGCTGGTAACCTCACCAATGCATCGTTTATTTACGGCAACACCGTTGCTGACGATATTGTTCTTGGTGCAGGCCATATCTTTGCGGCTCACCTCAAGGAGACTGTTGCTGGTGCGTATCGCGAGATTCCATTCTCTACCGGTACCACTGACTACGAGGGAGCTCTGTCGCAGCTTGTTCCTCAGGGCGTCAGGCGCTTTGTTGCAGAGATGTGGTACACCGGCAACGAGAACTGGAAAGAAGATCTTGTCTTTGCTTCCACCTACGTTCGCAGCAAAATTGATAAGGCGTTTGAAGGGTAAACGGCCTTTTTGCACTTGTTTTGGGTTTCTCGCCACAGACGGTACATAAGAATCTGTACAATGTGGATGAGCTCTTTCTTAGTACGACGTACGTTTCCAAACTCGTTTAGGTTTGTACAGGAAAGGATTACACATGAAGGTCTTTATTGACACGGCAGATATCGATGAGATTTCTGAGGCTCTTAGCTGGGGCTGTTTAGCAGGTGTTACTACCAACCCATCGCTGTATGCAAAGATTGGCGGAAAGCTAGCCGACTTTGAGTCTCATATGGTTAAGATTGCTCAGCTTTGCGAGGGACTTCCTGTTTCTGCTGAGTCAACGGCAACAACAACCGAGGGCATGATTGAAGAGGGTCGTCACCTGGCTTCTCTTGCTCCAAATATTGTTGTTAAGCTTCCTATCTGCGCAGAGAGCCTTGCCGCTACCCATCAGCTTGCTTCTGAGGGGATTCGCGTCAACATGACACTGATTTTCTCGGCACCTCAGGCTCTTCTTGCGGCAAATGCTGGCGCCCGTTATATTTCTCCATTTGTTGGTCGCTTTGATGACATCGGCGAGGACGGCATTGAGCAGCTGGGAACCGTTGTTTCTTGCATTGAGAACTATGCATGGGATAAAAACGTTGATCACACCGTAGAGATTATTACGGCTTCTGTCCGTACGCCAAACCACGTAACACAGGCAGCTCTGCTTGGTGCTGATATTGCAACCGTTCCATTTGGTGCTCTAAAGAAGTGCCTGAAGCACCCTCTGACCGACGCCGGTCTTAAGTCTTTTGAGGCTGACTGGGAAAAGGTTAAGGCTCAGCAATAAATAGTGATTGTGGTACGCCCAGCTTAGGTTGGGCGTACTTGTTTTGAGAGGATGAGAATGGGAACATCTGCATTACCCGAGCGCAACCTCACCGATGATGAGCTCAAGCTTGCAGCTAATACGCTGAGGCGCGATGTCATTGACATGCTCGAGAAAAGCAAGTCAGGTCATCCCGGCGGCTCTCTCAGTGCGGCAGACATTGTGGCTACACTGTTCTTCTCGGGAGTTATGAAGTACAACCACAACAACCCAGAGGACCACACCGAGGATAGATTCTTCCTGTCCAAGGGTCACGTGGCTCCTGTGCTGTATGCTGCGTACCACCTGCTTGATTGGCTCCATGACGAGGATATGGTTACCCTCCGTCAGCTTGGTAGCCGTCTGCAGGGTCATCCAGACTGCCACGCATGCCCTGGTATTGAGGTTTGCTCTGGCTCTCTTGGTCAGGGTCTCTCGGTAGCTGCAGGATGCGCTCTGGGACTTTCTATGGACGCTTTGGCAAGCGGCGAGCGCGCCAAGAAGGTCTTTGTCCTTCTGGGCGACGGCGAGCTGCAGGAGGGCTCTAACTGGGAGGCATGCATGTTTGCTGCTCACCAGAAGCTGGATAACCTCATTGCCATTGTGGACCTCAATAACCTGCAGATTGACGGCCACGTAACTGACGTGTGCTCTCTTGGCGATATTGACGAGAAGTTCCGTTCCTTTGGCTGGAACGTGCTGCGCGTTAACGGTCACGAGGTCACCGAGGTGCGCCAGGCTCTTCTCGCCGCACGAGATGGTCGCGAGGCAGGAAACACCGCGCCTACCGTGGTTATTTGCCAGACTGTCAAGGGCAAGGGCGTCTCGTTTATGGAGGACAAGGCTTCCTGGCACGGAAACGCCCCTTCAGCCGAGCAGGCCGACCTTGCGCGAGAAGAACTTGATGCAGCAAGAGAGCTTCTTTTGATTGATCTTCAGGGTGAAGGTAAGGAGGTTGCCAATGTCTAGAGCAACTCGTGAGGCATATGGTCAGACTCTTGTTGAGCTGGTAAATGAGGGTTACGATATTGTGGCCGTTGACGCAGACCTTGCCGGTTCCACTAAACTTGCCGACCTCCAGAAGGCCTTCCCACAGCGCATGGTTGACGTGGGTATTGCCGAGCAGAACATGG
>JABZHD010000168.1 GCA_015259045.1 Atopobium sp.
CCCTTTGAGGACGTAGCTTCGCTGCTCGTTGGCATGGGATACGCCGATACAGGCGAGGTAGCCGCGCCAGGCACCTTCCACATTCACGGCGATACGGTTGATATCTTCCCTGCTCAGGCTACAAGTCCTGTCCGAATTGAGTTCTTCGGAGACGAGATTGATCGCATTAGGCGCATGGTAGCGGCTACTGGCCAGACTATTGGTGCTATTGATGAGGTCACCGTTGCCCCAGCTAGAGAGCTCGCGTTTACCAAAGAAACCATTTGCCGCGCAGAAGAGGCGCTCTACACGCGTGCGCAAGAAAACTCTGCACTCGCTGCTGACCTGGAGCTTATTCAGCGTGGAGCTCAGGCTCCTGCTCTTGAGCGCTATCTGCCTGTGCTGTACGGAGGCTCTGCCAGCCCTCTTGAGCACATCTCTTCAGAGACGCTGGTAGTTCTTGCTGAGCCCCGCTCACTGTTTGACGATTGCCAGCGCGCCTTTGATGAGATTTCTGCATCCGCAGCAGCATCAAAAGTGAAACTAGATGGTCTGTACACAGACCCCAAGGCTATGGACTTTGGCTCGCAACAGCGCCTGTCCTTCTCGTCACTTTTGCGCACGGGAGCTGCGGTAACGGCAGAGCTTTCTGTGGTACAGCCGTCCATTGCAGGCTCGGACACAAAGCTTTTGGGCCGTGTCAGGCAGCTGGTGCAAGATCGCGACGCGGTGGTGTTTGCGGTGCCAGATCGTGCAGCTCGCGAGCACCTCAAGCTGCTTTTCTCGGACGAGTCTATTCCGTTTGAGGAGTCGCTGGGAACGGCGCTTGAAAACGAGCCGGACCAAAACGGAGCCTACGCGCCACTCAAGCGCGGTCGCGTCACGTTTACCGACGCGCCCGTTCTGGCGGGAATTATCATTCCAACAGCTAATCTAGCAGTGCTTTCTGTCTCGGACTTGACGGCCAGGAGCGCTCGCAACAAGAAGCGTTCCAAGCGCATTGACCCTACAACGGTCACGTTCCCGTTTAAGCCGGGCGATTACGTTGTCCATGCAACGCACGGTATTGCGCACTTTACGGCCATTGTGCGCCAAGAAGTTGCAGGTAGAGAGCGTGATTACTTCCTGCTTGAGTATGCCAATGACGATAAACTCTATGTGCCCCTGGAGCAAGTTGATCGCATCACGCGTTATGTGGGACCCGACGGCAACAATCCGCGCCTGACCAGGCTTAACACGGCAGATTGGTCGCGCGCTACTAACAAGGCAAGAAAGTCCGCCAAGAAACTGGCGTTTGATCTGGTAGACCTCTACACGCGCCGCGCTTCAGTGCCGGGTTATGCGTTCTCGCTGGATACTCCTGCTCAGGAAGAGATGGAGTCCAGCTTCCCGTATCAGCTGACGCCAGATCAAGAAAGTGCTGTTGCAGACATTAAGCTGGACATGGAAGCGCGCAAGCCTATGGACCGCTTGCTTTGCGGTGACGTGGGCTTTGGCAAGACAGAAGTGGCGCTGAGAGCTGCGTTTAAAGCGTGCCAGGACGCTCGTCAGGTTATGATTTTGTGCCCAACTACCATCTTGGCTCAGCAGCACTACGAGACGTTTTTCTCGCGATTTGCTCCATTTGATTTGAAGGTAAGCGTGCTTTCGCGTTTTGTTACGCCTGCCCAGCAGAAAAAAGCGCTTGAGGGATTTGCGGACGGAACCGTAGATGTGCTGGTAGGAACTCATAGGTTGCTCTCAGCTGACGTCAATCCACACGACTTAGGCTTGGTTATCATCGACGAGGAGCAGCGCTTTGGCGTGCAGCATAAAGAGCAGCTCAAAAACATGCGCGAGCAGGTAGACGTGCTGACGCTCTCGGCAACGCCCATTCCGCGCACCATGCAGATGGCCATGAGCGGCGTTCGTGACATGAGCCTGATTCTGACGCCACCGCCTGGCAGAAAGCCTGTTCAGGTGATGGTGGGCGAGTACAATCCGGATCTTGTTTCCGCAGCTATTAGAAGCGAGTTGGAGCGAGAAGGGCAGGTGTACTACGTGTCCAATCGCGTGACCACTATTGATGAGGCAGTGGCTCGCGTGGAGGAGGCCGCGCCGGAGGCCCGCGTGGGTGTGGCTCACGGTCAGATGAGTGCTCGCGAGGTAGAGAACGTCATGCTCGCCTTCCAGGAGCACGAGATTGACGTTTTGGTGGCCACCACCATCATTGAGTCCGGCATTGACAACTCGCACACTAACACGCTGATTATCGAGGACTCACAGCGCTTGGGACTGGCTCAGCTGTACCAGCTCAAGGGTCGTGTTGGTCGCGGTAGGCAGCAGGCGTACGCGTACTTCATGTTCCCGGCGGAGTTGCCGCTGACGGAAGAGGCTACCGAGCGCTTGACGGCAATCAACGAGTTCCAAGATCTGGGCAGCGGCATGCGTATTGCCATGCGTGACCTGGAGATTAGAGGTGCGGGCTCCCTTATGGGCGCTGAGCAGCACGGAAACCTTTCCAGCGTTGGCTTTGACCTCTTTACTCAGATGTTGGGCGAGGCAGTTGCCGAGGCTCGCGGTGAGTC
>JABZHD010000169.1 GCA_015259045.1 Atopobium sp.
TACTAAGACTGAAAAGAACCTCCAGATTGCTTTCGCTGGAGAGAGCCAAGCACACACAAAATACCTCTATTATGCTTCAAAAGCAAAGAAAGATGGTTATCAGCAGATTTCCAACATTTTCACCGAGACTTCTGGCAACGAGAAAGTTCACGCTAAGCTTTGGTTCAAGTATCTCCACGGTGGCAAGATTCCAGAGACTGCAGAGAACCTCAAGGACGCAGCAGCTGGCGAGAACTACGAGTGGACTACCATGTACGCTGATTTCGCTAAGGTAGCTGAGGAGGAGGGCTTCGCAGAGATCGCTGCTAAGTTCCGTCTTGTCGGTAACATCGAGAAGACTCACGAGGAGCGCTATCAGAAGCTTCTTGAGCGCGTTGAGTCCGGCGAGGTCTTTGAGCGCGAGGGTGTCAAGGTTTGGAAGTGCCTCAAGTGCGGTCACCTGCACGTTGGCGCATCTGCACCAAAGATCTGCCCAGTCTGCGGTCACCCACAGGCATACTTCGAGGAGCAGTCCCTCAACTACTAAGTTGTAACTTCAACTTTTAGTGCGTTAAAAATGTACCCACCAGCAGGTCATCGGCTTGCTGGTGGGTATTTTTGTGCGCAGATGTTGCGGGGAGATTGGGCTTCTCGCTATATGCTCGTTGCGCGCCTGATTTCTTAAAAGAATCTGTAAAATTTGCCTGAAAATATCAAAGAATCTGTGGATTTGCCTGATTTCATCAAAGAATCTGTATCCAAAATACAGAATCTTTGCACTTTTCAGGCTCGCTTTTCAGGCTCACTTTTCAGGCAGAGTTTAAAGCGCATCCGAGCTCTTTCATGGAGCCTGATTTTCTCGCCATGTCTGAGTAATTTGCCGGAAAAGTGCACCATGTCTGAGCTATTTGCCGGTTTTTCTCGTCATGTCTGAGTAAATGTACTCAGACTTCATGCACTTTTCAGGCTTATCGCGGTACTTGAGTCTGGATTCGCAACTCAGAAGCATCTGGCGAGAAACCCCGTGCGCTCGCAGCAGCGCTTCGCGCGTCCGACCTGCAAGTTTGTCCGCACACGACGCTGTCGCCGTACAAAAAACCGGTGTCCACCTGCGTGAACACCGGTCTGACCTGCATGTTATGTGGAACTTCCAGCTCGCGCCCGTGCTATCCCTTAAACCAGCGGTTGGGCTGATCGTAAGAGGGGCAGATGTCGCTCATGGGACAACCGACGCACTTGGGGTTGCGAGCAGTGCAGGTTTCTCGCCCAAAGTGAATCCACTCCTCGTTGACGTCTTTCCAGAGTTCATGGGGGAGAAGCGCGAGCAGGTCTTTCTCGGCAGCCAGCGGCGTGGAAGCCGAGCTCAGGCGCATGCGCTTGGAGATCCTGTACACGTGCGTGTCCACCGCGATGCCGTCGACCACGTCAAACATCTTGTTGAGCACGATGTTTGCAGTCTTTCGACCGACGCCCGGGAGCGTGACCAGGTCTTCCATGGTGCCCGGCACTTCTCCTCCGTACTCCGTTAGCAGGATTTGCGCCGTTTCCACGCAGTGCTTGGCCTTTGCCCGCCAAAAGCCGATAGTCTGGATGACCTCTCCGACCTCGACGGCATTGGCGGCCGCCATGGATGGGGCATCTGGCCAGCGGCGGAACAGCTCGGGCGTGACCTTATTTACGGCGGCGTCAGTAGTCTGCGCCGAAAGCATAACGCTGATGAGCAGGGTAAACGCGTCGTGGTAATCCAGCGCACTCTGGACGCTTGGATAGAGCTCGTGCATTCGTCGGCACAGCTCAATACCGCGTTCTACCTTGACTTTCTTTGATTCTCTGGGCATAACCTCTCCTCAATTCCTTCTATGTGTACCCAGTATGTAGTTACGTTATCACGTGGGGCGAGAATAGCAAAATAGCTGCATAACAGCTACAATAACAGCCCAATTGAAAAGTTATCAAACCTGTGCTTCCGCGCGGAGGACGTCGCTGGCAAGCGCGCCGGACATCGCTTATTGATGTCTGTGCGGTCAGCCGTTACAGCATACGCGCCTGCGCGCCGGACGCGGCTGTGCCCAGCAAGGTTTGGTGTAACCCGCATGCGTTTGCATGTGGGTTTAGCGGCATGGCGGGAGACTGTGTGTTTATCAATAGAGTTGCAGCTCAACTACTGAGCGCGCCCGAGCTAGAGAAGCTGAAACGAGAGCTTTCGCGCGGATCAGACGCCACGCTGTCCCTCTCGCAAAGCGCTCGTCCGCTGATGCTGGCCGCACTTTGGGCGCAGAATCCCCGCCCGTGTCTGCTGGTCGTTGCGGGAGAGGATGCCGCGGACCGCACGGCGCGCTCCCTTGCTGCGTGGCTGGGCAACGACGCCGTGCTGCGCTATCCCAACCGTAAGGATCGTCCCTGGTCAGATACCACGCCAGACGACGCCCTTATTGGAGCCAGGTGTCGCGCCATCGCCAAGCTTTCCGCTGGCGAGAAGGTCATTGTAGTTGCAAGTGCTCACGCGCTGATGCGCAGAGTTCCCCCTGTTGGTTCGGGCTATTTTCTTC
>JABZHD010000016.1 GCA_015259045.1 Atopobium sp.
TCCTATGGCTGAAGAGCTTCTTGAGTTCTACACTCCAGAGCAGCTCCGCGCTCACTGGCTCTCGCTTGGCCTTGATCAGCGCGCTGTGTCCTTCTCGCCAAAGGCTTTTGACACCTCCGTATCAAGGAAGGGCAAGGACGGCGAGCCAGATCTTCTGGTAAAAGATGACCCTCGCGTTGTTGATCCAGCGCTCAAGGAGTCAGCATTTCTCACTAACATCTTTAACCGCATGGCTCGTAGCTGCTTGTATGGTGCAGCCAATGCGTGTGGTGGTCACCTGCCTATCAGTGAGCCTCATCAGGAAGTTATCGATGCTGCTCAAGAGATTCTGCTGAAATACGAGCAGCTTGCATACGGTTTTGACGCGCATTCCGCGCTTGCCGCTGTTGATGAGTACGCTCGCGCAGAAAACAAGCGTTGGGGCGAGGCTTCCAAGGCCGCTCAGGGCAATGACGAGGCCTACGACCAGGCACTTGCTGATGCATTCTATGCGCTCAAGACCATCACGCTGCTTATGCACCCGGCTGTTCCGGAAGGCTGCGAGCGCATTGCAGATGCTCTCAACTTCCCACATGAGGAGTTCTTCTCTTGGGAGAATGCCTTTATGGGTCCAAAAGAGCTTGCTACAAAGCTTGGCCAGAGCGCAGAGGAGCACCAGCTTGAAGAGCTCCCTCCTCGCTTTGACTTCTTCAAAGCGCATCCAAGCCAGAAGAACTAAAACGCGGATAGCTAGGAGCATACGTGGTCGAGTTTCCACCCGTCTACCGCCCAAAACCTTATAGCAAGCCAACAGCACACCTGAAGAGCCATCTTCGGGTGTTGCTTGATGACGGCGCAGAAATTGCAACGTTTGTCTACACTCCCCACACCTCTGATGGCGAGAAACCCTGTGAAGACCTCGCTTCAACTGCGGCTTATTTAGCATCTGTTCCCGACGATATCTTTGCTACACCCATTGTTTTTCTCCACGGAAATGGAGAAGAGCACGGCATCTTTGGCACCATCATTGACGAAGTATGCAGCCGCGGCTACATCGCAATTGGTATTGATTCGAGAGATCAAGGGCTAAGTACTAGAGGAACGGCCACCTTTACCTACGAGCAGATGGCAGAAGATGCGTATGTTGTCCTGAAGCAGCTTGGTGTTTCATCTGCTCATATTGTGGGCTTTTCTGACGGAGCTATTCTTGGTCTTCTTCTGGCACGTGACTATCCAGACGTAGTTGCTTCTCTCGTATCTATCGGAGCAAATCTTGAGCCTGATACTCTGGGTGATATGACCTGGCTATATGAAAGTATCGAGGGCAATAAACGTTGGGCAGTTGAAGGCTGGGAAGGTGCTGTTCTAGAAGACGGCTACCCTGTTCCTTCTCCTGCTGAGGCCGCTCGTATTGCAGAGCATCTTGAACTCATGGTAGATAACCCACATATTGATCCCGCGTCCCTTGAACACATCTCCGTTCCTGTTGTTGTTATGGCAGGTGAATACGATGAGATTTATCCAGAGGAAACTCGCCGTATTGCTGAGGCAATCCCTACCGCTCGACTTCTCTTCATTCCAGGATGTCCTCACAATGTTCCCAAGGTATCTCCGGGTGCAGTGGTGAGAAGAATTTTTGCAAATTTTGCCTATCTTTAAGAACAGAGCTGGAACTCTAACCTGATTTACCTGCTTTTGTTTCAAGAAAATAAAACTTAGGTACTTAATTGTTAAGTACCTTGCTATCTCAGAAATTTTGAGTAAAATACCTAGCAAGAATTATTTCTGTTACGGGAGGTACTCATGCATCAGGCATCAACCTCACCTACTCAAGAGATGCGCATCATTCGCAATCTTGGCCACCTAGGCCATTATCTTTACATCACGCGTGGATGTCGTGGTGGTCAGCAGTTTATTTTGACCACACTATATCGTGATGGAGAAATGACCCAAAAAGATCTTCTCGCCAAAACTAAGAATGCATCTGCATCACTTTCAGAAATGGTGAGCAAACTTGAAACAAAAGGTCTTGTCGAACGTGCTCGTGTAGACAAAGATCGCAGGCAGACACTTCTTTCTTTGACAAAAGAAGGTCGAAAACAAGCAAAAGAAGCTCAAGAGACTATTGAGTCATTTGAAGCGCACGCATTGTCTATTCTTTCTGATGAAGAAAAAGTTACATTCTGCGCATATCTAGATCGTTTAGTTGAACATTGGGACACAATTAACAGAGACGAGAAGGGAGAAACAGCATGTCAGAAGAAGTAACTTCAACTGAAGAACTTGAAAACATAATTGAATCAACTGAAGCAGAAACTGCTATGGTTCCCTCTGCTCTGACAGGTATTGTAGATGTCAGCAATCTTTCCATTAAAGAGATTGCTTTAGTGCTTTCAAAGAGTATCGGTGAGTTCAAAAGAGACACTATTCTCACTCCTCTCTTTGTGTTAATTGAGACCATCTTAGAAATCCTCATTCCTTTTAGAACAGCTAATCTTGTTGATACGCTTCGCACGGGGGCAGAACTAAACGTTGTCATTCAGTCTGGAGCTGTTCTTGCTGCTATGGCAATGCTGTCGCTGCTGTTTGGAACACTATCCGGTATTTCTGTTGCCAAAGCTTCCACAGGCTTTGCGCGCAATCTTCGCCGTGATATGTTCCGTAATATCCAAAATTTCTCGTTTACCACTATTGATGCATTCTCTTCGTCATCGTTAGTAACACGCCTTACTACGGATATTTCTAACGTACAGATGGCATTTATGATGCTCATCCGCATGGCCGTTCGTGCTCCATTTATGTTTATTGCAGCGTTTATTGCTGGCTTTATCATGGGTGGCTGGCTTGCCATTATTTTTGTTGCCGTCATGCCTCTTCTAGGAATTGGTCTCTACTTCATTATTTCTAGAGTCATTCCTATTTTTAAAAAGGTATTTAAGAGGTACGACGCACTCAATGAATCCGCTGAAGAAAACCTTGCTGGTATTCGCGTTGTTAAGTCATTTGTAAATGAAAACTTCGAGCGTCAGAAATTTGATAAGGCTTCAGAAGAGCTGCGCGAAGATTTTACAGCAGCCGAGAGGCTCATGGCTCTGAACTCTCCATTTATGAACTTCACTATTTACGTGCTGTTTGTCTTCATTCTGTACTTTGGCTCGTACCTCATTGTCTCTTCTCAGGGAACTGCATTTGGCGTTGGACAGCTTTCTTCGCTTATTACGTATGGCTTTATGATGCTTATGGCACTCATGATGCTTTCCTTTGTCTTTGCCATGATCATCATTGCGGAAGAAGGTGCTCGCCGCATCTGTGAGGTACTCCTTGCAACTTCCACTATTAACAACCCAGAAAATCCTCTGACCGAGGTTACAAACGGATCCATTGATTTTGAGAACGTTGGATTCTCCTATTCCGGTCCAGAGGGTCGAGAAGCCCTGTCTGGTGTAGACCTTCACATCAACTCTGGTGAGGTCATCGGTATCATCGGTGGTACCGGTTCTGCAAAGTCCACACTGGTGCAGCTTATTCCTCGCCTATACGATGTAACCGCTGGTAGCGTTTCTGTTGGCGGACACAACGTCAAAGACTATGACATTGATACTCTTCGTGGTGCTGTTGCCATGGTTCTTCAGAAAAACGTTCTCTTTAGCGGTACCATCAAAGAGAATCTCCTGTGGGGTAACCCCGACGCCACCGATGAAGAGATTCTTGAGGCAGCTCGTCTTGCTCAGGCTGATAGCTTTGTTCAAACCTTCCCTGATAAATATGAGACTCATATCGAGCAGGGCGGCAACAACGTTTCTGGTGGTCAGAAGCAGAGACTCTGTATTGCGCGCGCGTTGCTTAGACGTCCAAAAGTACTTATTCTTGATGACTCTACCAGCGCTGTTGATACAAAGACAGATTCTTTAATTCGCTCTGGTCTTAAAGATTTCTTACCTGATACCACCAAGATCATCATTGCTCAGCGTACTTCCAGTATCGAAGAATCTGACAAGATTATTGTTCTGGACAACGGTCGCATTAACGCAATTGGTACGCACAAAGAACTCCTGAAAGATAACCCAATCTACCGTGAGGTGTACTTCTCACAGAACAAGCAAAGTGTTGATGAAAATCAGTCTCAGGAAGGTGAGGTGACTTCTCATGAGTAGGACAACAGAAACAAACGGTACAAGACCAAAGCTTCCCGTGGGAAAAATTCTTACTCGAACCATTAAAATGCTCTGGGAGTTCTACCCTGTCCTTCTCCCTGTAGCACTCCTTGGTGCTGTTATCCAAGCAATTATGCAGTCGCTTCCAAGTGTCTTTCTTGAGCGAATCCTCTCCATCATCTCTAACTATATTGATTCCGGTGACTGGAGTTCTGCTGAAGGCTTAGTCTTCCAAAACGTAGCTCTTCTCGCCACCTTCTACGTCATTGGACTTCTTGCGAATATCATCTCTACCCAAGGTATGGCTATTGTCACCCAGGGAGCTCTGCAAAAATGGCGCTCAAAGATGTTTTCGCACATGCAGGACTTGCCTATTAGGTACTTTGATACGCACCTCAATGGCGACATCATGAGCTATTACACCAATGATATTGACGCAATGCGCCAGATGATTGGTACCAGTTTTCCAAACCTCCTCTTTACCTCTGTGGTTATCATCGCAGTAGTATTCATCATGTTTTACTACAGTGCACTTATGGCCATGGTTGTTCTGTTTGGATTCTCTTTGATGGGCCTTGCTACTAAAACCCTTGGTGGTAAGTCCGCAAAGAACTTTGTTAAGACTCAGAAGACTACCGCAGATGTTGAGGGTCATATTCAGGAAATGATGAATGGCGAGAAGGTCGTTAAGGTCTTTAGTCATGAGGCAGAAACTATTGAATCATTTGACAAAATCAACGATGAGCTGATGGTTGTTGCAAGAAATGCAAACCTTTATGCCAACACGCTTATGCCTATCCTCAACAATCTGGGCAACATTATGTACGTTGTAGTTGCTGTAGTTTCTGGTGTGTTTATTACTCTGAACATTCAAAACGTTTCTCTGTCTGGACTACCTTTCACCATTGCTGTAGCTGTCCCCTTCCTCAACATGACACGTCAGTTTTCCGCTCAGATCAACCAAATTTCTAGTCAGATTAACTCTGTTGTTATGGGTATTGCTGGTGCTAATCGAGTTTTTGAGCTACTTGATGAACCAGCAGAGACTGAAGAAGGTTACGTTACTTTAGTCAACGCAGAAACCATTGACGGTAAAGTTCAGGAAGCCGAGTACCGCACCGGTTACTGGGCTTGGAAGTATCCACACAGTGACGGCACGGTTACTTACACCCCTGTTAAGGGAGACGTTCGCCTCTTTGATGTTGACTTTGGCTACGAGCCTGGCCATACCGTGTTGCATGATATTTCTCTTTATGCAAAACCTGGTCAGAAGGTTGCCTTTGTTGGCGCAACAGGTGCTGGTAAAACAACCATTACTAACCTGCTCAACCGCTTCTATGACATTGAAGACGGCAAGATTCGCTATGACGGCATCAACATTAACAAGATTAGAAAGAGCGCTCTTCGTCGTGCTCTCGGTATTGTTCTGCAAGACGTCAACCTCTTTACAGGTACCGTCTTGGATAACATCCGCTACGGGCGTCTTGATGCTACTGATGAGGACTGCGTGAAGGCCGCAAAGCTTGCTGGTGCCGATGACTTTATCAAACGTCTTCCAGACGGCTACCACACCATGCTCAAGGACAACGGTAGCGCTCTCTCCCAGGGACAGCGCCAGCTCATCTCCATTGCCCGCGCTGCGGTTGCAGATCCACCCGTCATGATTCTGGACGAAGCTACCTCCAGCATTGACACACGTACTGAAGCAATTGTCCAGCGTGGTATGGACGCTCTGATGTACGACCGCACCACCTTTGTTATTGCTCACCGTCTCTCTACGGTTAGAAATGCAGATGTTATTGTCGTACTTGACCACGGTCGCATTATTGAGCGCGGTACACACGATGAACTTCTCGCCAAGCGAGGAACGTACTACCAGCTCTACACAGGCGCCTTTGAGCTTGAGTAACGTCTGACACGTAAAACGCAAAACGCCTTGTCATCTTAGCGACAAGGCGTTTTTGTGTATGTAACGGTTCTTAGGCGAGAAGAACGTGATGTAGATCTTCTACCGTATCTACAATTGCAACCGCTCCCGCATCAATAAGCTCCTGTTTATTGGTAGTTTTGCCATACAGAACGCCAATGCACGGAATCTTATTTGGGAATGCTGCTTCCATATCAAAACGACGGTCGCCAATCATGACGCTTTCAGAAGCTTCAAAGCCAAGCTGGCGCATAACGTGAGCAATAGCAGTGATTTTATCAGTTGCTGCCTCATCTATTCTTCCAGCATAGGTATCAAGAACACCAATAAGGTTGTTGTCCCTAAGGCCCATCTCTAGCATGGGCTGATTCTTTGAGCTTGCTACCGCAACCTTTTTACCGGCGGCATGAAGATCATCAATGAGGTCTCTCATACCCTCAAAAAGCGGCCATTTTCCTGTAGTTACATAGAGCTCACGGTAACGCTTAGTAACCGCAACAGCGTCCTGATGGCTTAAACCAAAGACCAGCTCAAACGCATAAGGAAACGGTGGTCCTACAAGCTTTTTGAGGTCTGCTTCTACAAAGTCTGTATGACCACAATCAGTCATTGCCATCTTCGCGGTAGAAACAATGGTGGGCAACGTGTCTGCCATAGTCCCATCAAAATCAAAAATAATAAGCGAACGATTCTGCAGATCTGAAATTACATCAGAAGCTACCAGCGATTTATTTGTATCAGTTGCGTTTTGCATTATTGCCATGTCAATCCAATCATCTACGTATGTGAGTATACCGTTCATGGCGCAAAACTAACCAGTCAATGACATTTTCTTCTCGCCTGCCGAATTAACTATTGACAGCTGAAATGTCGTACACCAGCAAAGGTATATAGTTAACTATAGATGAATCAGTATGCCTAACTTGGGAGGTGTATGATGACTCGTCAGGAAAATAATCCAGAAGCTAAGCAACCTGGAAGAAACAGGCTTGGAAAACTCTATCCGTCTCTCGTCAATACAGACGTTCTGCCTGATGAGTCTCTAGACGCTGCCCAAAATAATCAACATGTTGGTTCTATTGATCAGACTGGTTGGCATACAAAGCTCAATATTGAAGCGCTTTCTCTTACACTTACAGAGTCGACTACCCCTCTAGAAGTGCTCAAACATTTTGTAACTACAGCATTTTTGCGTGAAAAAGATTCTCACCGAAAAGGTGGATCTGTTGCCATCCCGCCAAGTGATTTTGAACTGCATCTAGCCCAGCGACTAAAAGATGCCGGTGTTCTCGATGCGCAAGACATTACTATCCCCTGCCGCGTGGTGCGCCTACGTACCAATGGCCTCTTTTATCTGCGCGCTAATCAAAAAACACTTTCCTATGAACAGAAGATTCAGCTCCTTACTATTGAAAGCGCACTGAACACCGCTCTCTTTGCAGAGCGATACTTTCTTGATGCAAATATGGCATCTGAGCTTGACCTACTTGCTTTTGAAAAAAAGATTGTTTCTACCATGATGAAGCAATCTCGCCCCCGCTGCGCCACCACTCAAAGCACCCAAGAAGATGGCGAATGGGTTGTCCGCAAAGCCATCTCTCTACACATTGAAAGCCTACGTCTATCTCAGCGTCTTGTCACAGAGTTTAGGACCAACGTACACAAGGGAATTGCCGCCTTTAGGGTACACCTGGCCCTTCCAGAGCAATTCCCAAGAAGCTTTCTTGGCGCAGATGGAAGTGTCAAAGAAGCAACCTTTGATGACCTCAGCCGTGCGGCAACTGCTTACAACTTACACCTTGGTATGCTTATCACCGCAAGTGCTTTTAGAAGCTCGAAGAGGATTAACGAGGTCTGGCTGTCTGGCATTTGCGATACAAACAAGCTGCATGCCTGTCTTTTCTCGTTCCACATTACTCGCAAGCAATTTGAAGATACAAACATTACAGAAGATACTAATCCGCTTTCTGTCTATCAGCTCTGGAACGCGCAAATCGACGAGGCAGATGGCATTCTTCATGCAGTTCATCCACTCTTTACCTTAGATGATGAGATTTTCTGTCCACCCAGTAGGTACGATTTTGTTGAGTCTTCTCAAAAACGTCTTGATAGCGTCGCAGCTCACGCACTCGGTACCGATGAAGTGTCGGGACTTTCTATTGATGAAGGTCAGGCGCGAGAAGAAATTATCACCAAAATTTTGCGCAACCTCTCTTCTTCTACAGAAGAAAACGTCCGCACTATCTTGTCGTATACCGCAAACTCTACCGATCCTACGGTGCGAGCAGCGGGAGAACGCGTGGTTTCTCGCTTTATTAAGGGCACGCTTGCAGAGGATGACTTTGAGGCTATTTCAGAAGAGTTTGTTGACGGAGGCGTTCTTTCCTTGGCGGTTACCAAGGCCCAGCGTCTTATTGGCGAGAAAAACTATCAAGACGCAGAACTGCTCCTACGTGAAGCGCTGGACTCCGTTGATGGCAATAACACCTACACGGACTCAAGCACTACTCAGTGGCGTGTATTTATGAACTACGTTGATCGCGTGCTCTACAACAGAATTCTGTCAAACCCAGAGAAGACTACTCGCCTAGCCCCTATGTCCTACTTTGAGGCACACCTTTTGGTTTCTATTGCACAGACGCTTCAGGGACAGACTCAAAGTGCTCTTCAGCACGCGAGAAGGGCTGTTGAGATTGCTCCTCTTAGCATGAGTGCAAGGCTACACCTCTCCCACTGTCTTGAAGAGTCGCTGGACATTACTGCAGCAGCAGATGAGCTCAAGAAGCTCCTGCTGCTTGCCCATGACCCCGAGAGTATTGGGTTTGGCTATTATCGCATGGCGTTCTTCCAATGGAGACTCAGGCATCTGAAAGCCGCCCAAGCCTGTTATCAGTTTGCCTTGAAGTTCTTACCAGGTGCTACGTTTATTATTGGTACCGAGACGGCTATTCTTGCGCAAACAGAGCCTGAGTTTAGCTGCGAAGAACTGAGCGATGATGAGATTTACGCCACGCTCATAGAAAATCAAATTCCTGTTGCTCCGACAGATGAAGTCTCTACTATTTTCTTAGATGGTACCCGCGCCTCACTTGATGCAGAGCTCTTTAGTGTGGCCAAGAACTTCATGATGAACCTAGGAATTATGACTAAAGATGACGTCTACTTTGACATGCTCAACTCCATTGAAGGGGAACCTGACAGATAAGACAACTCAACTCAAACTCACAAAGAATTGGCATAAAAAAGGAGTTCCGATTTCTCGGAACTCCTTTTGCATAATACGCTGTGGTTTTTACAGCTCATTCATTACGCGAACAAGCTTTACCGCATAGTTCTTATCCGTTGCCCACGTTCCAGCAAGCTTGCGGATAATGTTTGCCTTCCTAGAAAGAATCCAAGCACTGTAGCGAGGGTCAACTTTTTGAGCCTCGCTTGGATCAACGGTCAGTGGCTCATAACCTGCGTATGCACGAAGGTGCAAAGCCTGTGCACGAAGTCCCTTAAGAACGGTATCAAATGAGAGTCCGTGCGCTCCGTTTCCAGTTGCACCCATACCACCAAAGTTGCACTGCTCAGGAAGGACATCGCCACCAAAGCGGAGGTTACCTGTCTCAATCATGACCTGCGCATAGAGGAGCTCTGGACGAACTCCCTCGTCAATTGCAGCCTGCCATAGCTGGTTTACAAAATCGGTTCCTGTTGCAGCGCCCTTCTCGGCATAGACGGCTGGATAAGCAGAACCTACGCGCTTATTGAAATCTCGCTGAAGATCCTCTTTAGTGACAAGAGGTGCTCCAAGAACGCTGGTGCGATCAGAGAAATTACCACGAGTTGGCTCAATTGGAGAACCGTCATCAGCTGGAGTGTTGTTAGCGTCTCTATTATCTCCACCGTTACCACCGTTGTTGTTATCTGCAGACTTGATGTTAAGAACGCCATTTGCATCTGCGTAAGCAACACGACCATCAGGAAGAGTGACATTTTGAGAGCGCAACAATCCATTACTCTGGTCGAAGTAATAGTATGAGCCGTTAATTACCTGAAGACCAAAGAGAGCACCGTGCTCTTTTGTATTTGGATCAAAGTACCATGTCTTGCCATTTGGTGTATTAAACCAACCAGAAACAAGAGCACCATTAGATTGAGCCCAAGCCCAGACATTATTAGGCATCTCTACCCAGTCATTAGCCTTCATGCCGCTATTGGCATCAACGTAGTATGAGCCGCTGGCTGTGATAACAAGTCCAGTCTTCATCAGTGGATACTCAGCATTCTCATCAAAGTAGAACCACTTGCCGTTAGACATGTACTTCCAGCCAGAGTAAAGAGTACCGTCGTCATTAAGCCAGATCCAATCTCCATCAGCAAGATTGACCCAACCGCCGTAAATCAGACCACGATTCTGATCAATGTAGTACTTTTTGTTTCCGTCAGTCATAAGACCAAAGGTAGCGTGATAGCTGTTGTTGGCATCAAAATAGAACCACTTGCCATTTGGCATGTACTTCCAACCTGCATGCAGAGAGCCATCTTCTGTCGCCCAAGACCAAGAATCATCAGCCTGGTGGACCCAGGAATTCTTTGCCATTCCATTAGTCTCATCAAAGTAATAAGACTTACCTGAAATAGTCCTCTGACCAAGAGCGGCAGCGTTATGAGGTGCAGCTGCGTCAAAATACCAAACCTTACCATTTGACGTAGTAAACCAGCCAGAAACAGCAATTCCCCTGGCATCAAAATAATGCCAGCCATCATCGTCTTTAAGCCACCTGCTTACGTAAGCAGTGCCGTTGTCGTCGGAATACATCCATCCTTCAGCAGCTCTGCGCCAGCCATAGGATTCTTTAATCTTAGCGTCATAGTTTGTCTGTCGGGTTACTTCTTGACCGTCAGAAGATCTTGCTGTGATATACAGGTTGTAACGGCCGCTAGCAGGAAGCGTAAAGGTAGACGAAGTTGCCGTTGTATTAGATGCAACCGTTACCTTTGTTCCGTCTGGACCAACATAGCTATAAGTAAATGTTGCGTCAGTAACTACGCCAGTAAGAACTGGTTTTAAAGTGACATCGTTATCCTTTTGAGCTACTGAAACACTACTCATGCTCCACCAGGTATCAGAGCTGTACATTTCCCAAATTGCCCATGCATCTGCCCAGCCAATGTAGTCAACCTTGGAATTATCGCCAAGGTCTTTAAACTCAGCAGCATGTGCTGGATTAGAGATGAATTGATGCTCAATAATTACGCCAAGAATTCCCTTTTGGCGAGCATAGCGGACAATACCGTAATAATCGGACTCATCGCCATTCTCGTAATAGTCTGTTCCGTATTGGTCGTTGTAGCCACGCTCAGTAGCGCCATCACCGCGGGTGACAATGCCTGCTTTGTTTCTGAGGTAATAGTTAACCTTACCGGCAAAAATTTGACCGGAGAAATAAAGATCGTAGTTGTAGCTTACCTTATGAGGAACAAGTACCTCTGAGCCCGTTGCAGATGCAGGGCCGGCATTGTAGTGAAGCGAGATGATGGCGCAAGCGTTTGCGTCAACAGCACGCTGTACGCGCGTCTTGATCGATGGATCCTCGTGTTCTCCACGAACAACAACAACCTGTACACCCCATTTTTCCAGATACTTCTTGGCGTACATGGCAGTTGCCCAAGCCAGATCTCCCTCTTTGAGCCCAAAGTAGGTAGCACCTGGATCTCTGCCTTCAAGGCCATCACTGTGACCTGGGTCAAGCGCAATAGGTCTGCCAGTTGCACGAGCAAGTGCTACGGCATCTTTTAGTGATTCACTCTGGATAATGTTTCCTTGGGCATCCATTGTGGTGTAGGTAGTTGCATATGCGCTTTGAACTGTTGTTGCAAACAATGCTGCGACAACAAAGAACAAAACAGCAAGCAATTTACCGCGAGTATTAAATAAGCTGCGTTTCATGCGGTCCTCCGAAAAGTATTGGTTTACTCCTCTTCATACTTGCTAAAAGTTTACACTAGACTGGCACGTTAACAATAAAAAACACAAGCTCACCGCAACTTGATTGGAACTCTGTGATTTTCTCGACACTAGAAGATATTCTTGCAACAGATTTTGAAGCAGCAATCTTTGATTTTGATGGCACTATTGCTCACACGCATCATATTTGGAAGCTTGTTGACCAGGAGTTTTTTGAGTCGCGAGGAATCCCTTACACTCCAGAAATTGGCAAGATTCTCTCCCCTCTTGGATTTGAAAGGGGAGCCGAATGGGCAATTGCCACCTATGGG
This sequence comes from Atopobium sp., assembly GCA_015259045.1. Lineage (GTDB taxonomy): Bacteria > Actinomycetota > Coriobacteriia > Coriobacteriales > Atopobiaceae > Lancefieldella. The sequence goes on from JABZHD010000016.1 coordinate 12,328, forward strand.
CTAAAGGAAGATCCAGAAAAGATTGTCGCCGAGTGGAAAGAACTCAGTAAAAGCTTCTTTGTAAACTCCGTGCAGCTTCGACCTGGTGTTGTTGATTTTATTGGCAAGTTACAAGAAAAAGGCATCCCTACTGCATTAGCAACTGTCAACGAGCCAGAGCTTCTTGCTCTTCTTGAGCCTCGTTTACATCTATCCACTCTGTTTGATACTCAGGTGTTTGCAGCAGATGTTGGATCTGCAAAAGATGAACCTCATCTGTATCTTGAGGTCCTTAAACGCCTTAATGCTCCAACCGAGAAAACAATTCTGTTTGAAGACATCCCACTGGCTCTTCAGACAGGAAATTCTGTTGGCCTTATCACCTGTGCTGTTAATTGTGATGATGAGCATCAAGATATCGAGAAACTCTCTGAACTTGCTGACCTTACCATCAAGCACTGGTATTAAAGCTCTTGGTTACTGCAACTGTATAAATAGCGATGTAACAAAAAAGGAGACCCGAAGGTCTCCTTTTGATGGTAGTGTTCGCAAGTACTAGATCTTGTGGACGCTAGAAGCCTGGAGCTTACCGTTCTGGCCGGTGGTAATCTCAAACTCGACAGGCTGACCCTCATCGAGAGTCTTGAAACCGTCCATCTGAATCTCGGAGAAGTGTACGAACAGATCGTCGCCATCCTCACGAGAGATGAAGCCGTAACCCTTGTCTGGATTAAACCACTTTACAGTACCCTGAGCCATTTCGTGCCTTTCTTTCTTAGCCCCGCAGGGCAAAACTGCGCCTGTGGAGCGCGATACCGTGACGTTTCGCCACGTGGAATATAATAACCTTAATCAACAACTTATGTGGCGAGAAACCACTCATGGAGATTTTCACACCATCTACCGGAAGAGCCACAGGTAATCAAGCTGTTTTCCAGCATTTATTTATGGATATATCTGCTATTAAACGTTTTTTATCTCATTAGTTGAGCATTTTTTCATAGAAGATAGAGAATTTGTATAGGATTAATTTACGGGAATAATAACAGACATATCAAACTATTATTTATATAGAAAGTTATCCCTTCAAAAAAGGATATGCCCATGAAAAAGAAGACATGTTTGTCCAGCAGGCCTTCAA
>JABZHD010000170.1 GCA_015259045.1 Atopobium sp.
CAGGGAAATAGTTCTCTGGCAGGCGAATAGGCAGGCCTTTGTGGAAGTCGCGCCAATACTCTTCTGCAAGCGTATCGCGATCATATTCAAAATGACCGGTTACAAAAATCTCGTGGAAATCTCTAGTGGCGAGAAGTGCAGGTCCGCTGGTAAATCCTTCAGAAAGCACCGCAAGCTCAGGATGATCTACCAAAGCTGATGTCTCAATCGCAGCATGACGAGAGTGTGGCATGTAATGTACCTCGTCAAATCCATTGGTGAGGAAGCAATACTCATCGCATAAACGCTGCGGGAAAATACCAAAAAGCTTAGCGCCCAGCATCTTCTTGGGAATATCGTGCAGGTAATAGAGGCCGGCTAGTGCGCCCCAACACAGGTACATGGTAGAAAAGACGTGCTCCTGAGACCAGTCAACAATGCGACAGAATTCATCCCAGTAATCAACGTCCTCGTATTTAAGGTCCTCAATAGGAGCACCGGTAACGATCAAACCGTCATAGTTTTTATCTTTGAAGTCATCAAAAGTTGAATAAAACGTAACCAGATGGTCGGCTGCAGTGTTTTTAGATTCATGCGAAGAGATACGCATAAAGTCACACGTAACCTGAATAGGAGACTTTGAAATTAAGCGGAGAATCTGTGTCTCAGTCTGAATTTTCTTAGGCATTAAATTCAAAATTGCCAGGCGCAGTGGACGAATCTCCTGGTGTTCTGCAACTTCTTCCTCAAGCGCAAAAATGCGCTCTTCTTGCAGCGTCTTCTTAGCTGGTAAACCATCTGGAATATTAATAGGCATGGTAACTTCCTTTAGCTAATCGTTGCACATAAGTATACTTGTTTGTATGGAAATAACTTTTGCCGAGCTCGGGCTAAACGAGCAAATTCTAGCAGGCGTAGCAACTCTCGGGTTCAACGCGCCTACTCCCGTGCAGGCCGCGGCAATTCCCGCCGTCCTGGCGGGAAAGGACGTTGTTGCGTCTGCGCAAACAGGAACGGGTAAAACTGCAGCGTTTATGTTGCCTACGCTGCAGCGCATTGCTGTCGAGAAACCCGATGGGGCCGAGAAACCCGACGCCAAGGAGCCTAACACGGCCGACAAGCACACCGCAACCGCCGGGCGCAACGCCAAGCGCGGCGACGCCAAGCACGGCAGCGCCAAGCGCAACGCGTATCCCCGTGCGCTCATCATCACCCCAACGCGAGAGCTTGCAGCCCAAATTGACGACGTTGCTAAAAGCGTTTGCGCATCCACTGGTCAGCAGGCTGTCATTGTTACTGGCGGTGCTCGCTACAAGCACCAGATAACCGCGCTACAAAAAGGTTGCGATGTGCTGGTGGCAACACCTGGCCGCTTGATTGATCTTCTCGACAAGAAGCATACAAGCCTAGAGAACATCCAGGTGCTGGTACTTGACGAGGCAGATCGCATGCTTGACATGGGCTTTTGGCCAAGCGTTCGCCGCATTATGGAGCAACTACCCAAGACGCACCAAACGTTGCTTTTCTCGGCAACGCTCCCCGCATCAATCACATCGACTATAGATGCGCTGCTCAAAGATCCAGAGCGCATTGAGATTGCAAGAACCGGACAGACTGCGGCAACAATCGAGCAACATTTGTGTTCAGTCACCCAGGGACAAAAACCACAGCTCCTAAAGGCGCTTATCGACTCGTTTGATCCTGCGCCAGAGCGTGTGTTAGTGTTCTGTAGGACAAAGTCGCGCGTTGACAGCATTTACAAAAACCTTAAAGCCGCAGGTCTTAAGGTTGATGTTATGCACGCAGACCGTCCACAAAAGGCTCGCGCAAGAGCGCTTGAACGATTCCGCAGCGGCGCCATTCAGGTTCTTGTTGCAACCGATGTCATGAGCCGCGGCATTGATATTCAGGGCATTGACGCAGTTATTAACTTTGACGTGCCACTTGACCCTGAGGATTATGTTCACCGTATTGGCCGAACGGGCCGCGCTGGATCCGCAGGTCAGGCCTATACGTTTATGGGACCAGACGAGGTTACTCCGCTCAGAGAAATTGAATATTTCACAAAGGCGTTAATTCCCACATGGGATCTACCTGGCTTTTCTTACGATGCCGGACGCATTATGCTCCAGGATTCCCGTTCCACCACCAAGACAACGCGTTCGATGTTCTCGGGCTCAAGATCAAGGGGTAAAGGATTTGGATTTGGCGGCAGATACGGCCGACACACGTAATCTATAATCAAACGCAGTCGGCTAATACAGTAAAGGAATCAAAATGGGCCCTTTTAATGGCGTTGGTGTAATTTTTGCTCTTGGAGCAGCTGCTCTTCATGTGGTTATTTTTTATCTTGAGTCATTTGCCTGGACTTCTGACGGCACACTCAAGGCCTTTAACATGACAAAAGAAGAGGCAGAAAATACTCAAGAAATGGCTTTTAATCAGGGATTTTACAATCTTTTTCTTGCCATTGAGGTCTTCGTAGG
>JABZHD010000171.1 GCA_015259045.1 Atopobium sp.
AGTGGACGCCTTGCGCGAGAAGGGCTTTGTAGCATGTGGAACAATTTCACTTGCTGGCGAGGTTGCTGCACATTTTAGTGATGCTTTGGTAAAATAAATTTATCTGCGACATTTCGCTCCATTTTGAGGCGGTTTGTCGTACGATTTAGGAGAGAACAAAAAGCCAGCAGAAGGGGCTGTCAGATGCAGGAGATTCTTGATCAGATTATTACACCTGAGGTACGTATGGTTATTTACCTCATGGTCATTTGCGTCGTAATGCTTTATATCCTTTCCATCATCTACGTTATTCGTGACGCTCAGCGCCGCGGCGCAGAGCCTTGGTGGATGTGGGCAGTCATTTCTGTTGTTCCTGTTGTTGGCCTGCTTGCTTACGTCATTTTGCGTCCAAGCAGCTACCTCATTGACCGTGAGGAGCAGGACTTGGACATTGCCCTTCGTGAGCACCAGCTGTCTCACTACGGCATCTGCCCTAAGTGCTCCGCTCCAATTGACCGCGATTTTATCGTGTGCCCAATCTGCAATACGCAGGTTAGAAACGTTTGCCCAACATGCCATCGTCCACTGAACGCAGACTGGAAGGTTTGCCCTTACTGCCGTACTCGCATTCAATAACGTTTGGTTTTGTTCTTTATGATGGCAATCTGGTGTTTTACAACAGAGACTATGTAGGCGTCTGCTCCTAAGCTCCCACGTGAGCAGAGTAGGCGCCGTGCCTGTTTCTATGAGTAGCTACCTCTGAGGGGTTTACATGAAGGTTTTATATAACGACGGCCATGTTGGCGAGATTAACAATCCAGCTGAAGAGCTTGAGGTTATTCGCCACGATGCAGCTCACCTGCTTGCTCAGGCTTTGAAGCGTCTGTACCCACACGCACAGTTTGCCTATGGTCCAGCAACCGAAAATGGTTTCTACTATGACGTTGATCTTGGAGACACCAAGGTTAACGAGGACGATTTCCCAGCTATTGAAGCTGAGATGAAGAAGATTACCAAAGAGAACCTCAAGATTGAGACGTTTGAGCTTCCTCGTGATGAGGCTATTGCCTACATGAAGGAGCGCGGCGAGTCTTACAAGGTTGAGCACATTGGCGATCTTGCTCCTGACGCACACATCACCTTCTACAAGCAGGGTGAATATGTTGACATGTGCGTTGGTCCTCACATGCTCTACACCAAGGGTGTTAAGGCTTTTAAGCTGACCAGCATTTCTGGTGCGTATTGGAAGGCCGATAAGAACAACAAGATGCTCACCAGAATTTATGGTGTTGCGTTTGGTTCCAAAGATGAACTTGCTCAGTACCTCAAGATGATTGAAGAGGCCGAGAAGCGCGACCACAGGAAGATTGGTCGTGAGATGGAGCTCTTCATGATGTCCGACTTTGGTCCAGGTTCTCCATTCTGGCTTCCAAACGGTATGGCTCTGCGCAACGCTCTGACCGATTACTGGCATGAGATGCAGGCTCGCTTTGGTTATCAGGAGGTTCAGACTCCACTGATCCTCTCGCGTTCCCTTTGGGAGACTTCTGGTCACTGGGACCACTACAAAGAGAATATGTATACCACCACGGTAGATGAAGAGGACTTTGCCATTAAGCCTATGAACTGCCCTGGTGCTTGCTTAATTTATAAGTCCAAGCCACGTTCCTATAGGGATCTTCCTATGAAGCTGGCTGAGGCTGGTCTTGATCACCGTTACGAGATGAAGGGCGCTCTGCACGGCCTGTTCCGTGTTCGTGAGTTTACTCAGGACGATGCACACCTCTTTATCCGCCCTGATCAAATTACTGAGCAGGTCACGGATGCATCTCACCTCATTACCGCTTACTATGCACAGTTTGGCTTCCCATACCGTGTAGAGCTTTCTACACGCCCAGAGGATTCCATGGGTTCTGATGAGGATTGGGAGCGCGCTGAGCAGGGCCTAAAGGATGCACTTGATGCCATGGGCATTGAATACGTCATTAACGAGGGTGATGGTGCGTTCTACGGTCCTAAGATCGACTTCCATCTGACCGACTGCCTTGGCCGTTCTTGGCAGTGTGGCACCATCCAGCTTGACTTCCAGCTGCCTCACAACTTCCAGCTTGAGTACATTGACTCCGATGGTACCAAGAAGCAGCCAATCATGATTCACCGCGCTGGCTTTGGTTCCTTCGAGCGCTTCATTGGTATTCTGACCGAGAACTACGAAGGCAAGTTCCCTGTCTGGCTGAGCCCATGCCAGGTCAAGGTCCTTCCTGTTTCCGAGAAGTCTCGCCCTTATGCCCATGAAGTTGCCGAGAAGCTCGCAGCTGCTGGTATTCGCGTTAAGGTTGATGACCGTGACGAGAAGATCGGCTATAAGATTCGTGAGGCTCGCTCACTTGACCGTGTTCCTTACATGCTCATCCTTGGTGAGCAGGAGGTTGAGGCAGGAAACATTTCTGTCCGCGATCGCTCCAACGAGACTCACGTCGCAGAGC
>JABZHD010000172.1 GCA_015259045.1 Atopobium sp.
AGTCATCTCTGTGACGTCTGGAACATCTGCCTTACCCTTGCCAGAAGACAGGTGATAGGTGATGGTATCGCCAGCTTTGGCGTCGCTACCTGCGGCTGGTTCCTGAGTTGCAACGTAACCAACGGTAACGTCGTCCGACTCAACTGAATCGCCATTTCTTGCCTTGAGGCCAACAGCAGCAAGAGCGGACTCAGCCTCTGATGGACTCTTATTAGTGAGGTCAGGTACCTTAACCGCCGCGGCAGGTTTAGCACCCTTAGAAACAACAAGATTGATAGCAGTTCCTTCAGCGGCCTGCCTGTTAGCGCTTGGTGTCTGGTCAATGACCTGGCCTTCAGGTGCAGAATCGCTATAGCTTTCTGTAACAGTTCCCAGCTTAAAGTGGCTGCCAGAAGCATTCAGCGCCTGAGTTGCCTGGTCTTTTGTCTGACCAACAAACTGTGGAACCAGATACTGCTGGGAAGAGTTGCCGAGCATCTGTGCAATAGCAAAGCCCGCAAGAGCCAGGACAACCAAAGCGCCTAAAACGCCGAGAATAACGTTGCGCTTGTGACGCTTATTCTCGCGCTTGTCCAGCTCATCGGCCTCTTCACGAGAATGGACGCGGTTCAAGCGACCAGTGTCGCCACCGCGAGTAATGTAGGTGTTGGAGCCGTCGATGCCGCGACGATCCAACCTGGAAGTTGGCTGAGGTGGCGTCACAATGCGGGGGCTCACGGTGGTGTTGCTTGGAATAGTGGCGCGGCCAGCAATGAAATCGCGCAGCGCACGAGCAAGCTCGTCAGCGCTCTGATAGCGGTCAGCTGGGTTTTTTTCCATGCATCGAAGAATGATTGCCTCGAGCGCAGGGTCTACGTTGGGGTTGATCAGCGATGGTGGCTGAGGAGCTTCGTTGACCTGCTTCATAGCAACGCTGATAGCGTCGTCACCGGCAAAAGGAACGCGGCCCGTAGCAGCCTCGTACATGACAATGCCCAGGGAATAGATATCGGTGGTTGGTCCCAAAGGCTTGCCGGTACTTTGCTCTGGAGAAACGTAATGAGCGGTGCCAAGAACAGAGTTATCGGTGGTTAGACTGCTGTTCTTTGCGCGAGCAATACCAAAGTCCATGACCTTGATGTTGCCATCTGGCTGGACCATGATGTTCTGTGGTTTGATGTCACGGTGAATGATGTCGTGACGGTGTGCTACAGACAGCGCCTGAGCAATCTGAGAGCCAATCTGAGCCACCTTACGGGAATCAAGGGCTCCATGCTTGCGGATGCCGCTCTTAAGGTCTGTACCGCGCAGGTACTCCATGACAATGTAGTAGGACTCGCCATCCTTGCCCCAGTCGTAGACCGAGACAATATATGGACTGGAGAGGGCTGCTGCAGCCTGAGCCTCCTGCTTAAAACGGGCAGCAAAGGACGGGTCATTTGCGTACTGAGGCAGCATCATCTTGATGGCAACAGTACGACCAAGCACCTGGTCCTGTCCGCGGTAAACGGTGGCCATTCCACCGGTACCAATTTTGTCTTGAACCTGGTAACGCCCACCGAGCATTCTACCTGGCATAACTCAACTCCTATCAAGCGTGCGATTTTCTCGCCACGTCACTTACTATCTTAGAACACACCCAACTACTTGGGGAGAAGACCGTGCGATGTTTTGAGCGCTACGAAGCAGCTCCCAAAGCTTGGATATTCAGGCACTGCGCAAGAACACGTCCGCCAACCTGAGCACCGTAACCCAAGACGTTCTCGCCGTTGCCTTCGATGACAACAGAAACAACAAGGGTTGGGTGGTCGTAAGGCGCAAAACCGATGAAGAACGAGTTAAAGTTACCGTTCTCGACGTCTGCTGTACCTGTTTTACCCGCAATCTTGACACCCGGAACGCGCGCTCCCATACCGGTGCCGGATTCAACAACGCCCAGCATTGCTTCTCGAACCTGTGCGGCGGTATCTGCAGACACTGCCTGACCAAGCGATTTTGGTGACGTTGTAGAAACAACAGCTCCCTCTGGTGAGAGAACGCGATCAACAATGTAAGGGTTCATGACCACGCCGCCGTTAGCAATTGCAGCCGCAACAACAGCGTTTTGCATGACGGTGGTCTGAGGACCTGCAGGGCTTGCATGCTCTCCAACAGGAAGACCGCAGGATGCCCAGCCAAGCTCCCAGGTGGTCATCTCGGCAGGATTTGGCATCAACGATGGTGTAGTGGAGAAGTCCTGACCAAGTGCGGTGCCATAACCAAAGGCACGTGCATAGCTGACCAGGTTGTCTGCGCCAAGTGCTACGCCAAGTTGCGCCAACGCCGTGTTAGAAGAGCGAGCAAATGCCTCGCGCAGAGGAATGGTGCCCATGTCCTCGTTGGCGTAGTTGTGAATGGTTCCACCGCCAAGCTCCATAGTTCCTGGAGCTGAATAGGTGGTGTCCAGCGTGGTGGTATGT
>JABZHD010000173.1 GCA_015259045.1 Atopobium sp.
GCTGCTGTGGACGGCGCTGTGCATTGGTTTAGCAACGCTGTAGTAATCTTGCATTGCAGGTACTGCCTTGCATTGCTGTAGCAGTCTTGCGTCCAGCAGCTACAATACGTGCGTCAACTTTGAGCCTACGATACAATCACTCTAGTGGGCACAAGTCATTTCAGGGAGCTTCATGAACTCAGAAACATCACAAAACAGTGCATCAAATTGCAGTTTTGATGCATGCGAGGAGTCTTCGGCTGAACCTTCAGTTCCTGAGACTCTCGCTAAAGCTTCTTCTGAGCCTGAAGCCACACTTGTCATCCAGCTAGGTTATCGCGGCGCTGCATTCTGCGGCTTTGCCGAACAGCCCACCCAGCGCACCGTGGCGGGCGACCTTCGCCGCGCGCTTCAGACCGTTTTGCGCAGAGAGGTCGAGCTCACCTGCGCGGGCAGAACCGACGCCGGCGTGCACGCCCAGGCTCAGTACGTGAGCCTTCCCGTATATGGCGCTGAACTGGCGCTGTCTGGCGAGAAACTCGTCCGCTCGCTCACCGCTCTGACCGACGATGACATCTCTATCCGACAACTCTTCCGTGCCCCACAGGGTTTCTCGGCACGCTTTGATGCCCAGGCTCGCTCGTACCGCTATCGCATTTGTGCAGATAGTGCTCGTCCCGTGCTGGGCTGGGACCACGTGTGGTGGTACAACGGTCACTTGGACGCAGAGCTTATGGACAAGGCGGCGCAGGCGCTGGTGGGAGAGCACGATTTCAAGAGCTTCTGCAAGGCAATTTCTGCCGAAGGCAAGCCAACGCATCGTTTTGTGGAGCGCCTTACCGTTGAAGAAATTGAAGAGGCTGGCGAGAAACTCATTGCAGTTGATATTACGGGTAACGCCTTCTTGCATAACATGGTGCGCACGATTGTGGGCACACTGGTTGAGATTGGCCGAGGTCACAGGCCTGTTGAGTGGATCGACGAGGTTCTAGCTGCTCAGAATAGAATTGCTGCTGGCAGTTGTGCACCTGCTCAGGGCCTTACGTTTGTGGACGTCCGTTATCCAGAGGGTGTTTTGCAACCCTGGTAGCGCTTTCGGTTCCTTGATTGCGTCGTAGTTTCTGTGTGCCAATCCAGCTTCATCGGTCTTCTCGCGCCGTTTACGAAGTCTTTTCTACCACTTGTATTGTGTGCGGTGGTTTCCCTCGCAAAGTAATAGCATCATAGAAGAGAGCGTCTTTTTAGGAGCTCTTGCAGAGCTGATGTACAGTGAGGCAGGGAGCCAGTATGTTTAGGAAAAGAGAAAGATTTGAGCGCAGTGATGTCCCGCGCGAGAGTCCTTATACCAACGTGATTGGCCTTGCTGTTGTTGCCATTGTTGCTGTTCTTTTAGGCATTGTTGTTGTAACTCTTTGGGATCGCGCGCAGCTTGAGTCTCACTTGGGAGATCATGGGCTTAACAAGGCTGTAAAGAGCCAAAGTGTTTCAGGCAATCCGGATGGCACTACACAATCTGATGATGACTTTCTTACCTATGCCGTTATCAGCACAAATTCGCTTAAGGCAGGGGAGTCGACGCTTCAGTCTGTACGGCTTTTGGTCATTGATCGTACGCAGGGAACCGGCCATATAGTGTCTATTCCTACTGATGTGTATGCAGAAGTAGACTCAAATGCTAAAACACTGGCAGATATTTACAAAGATGACGGTCAGATCGCTTTTGTTAGCGCACTTGCTTCTGTCACCAACATTAAGATTACGCACGTTATCATTGCCACAGATGATGTGTGGGAGAAAATCTCGGCACTTTCTGGTTCGGGCGCTCGTTCACTGGTAAGCAATGCTTCTAGTTTGTTGTCTTCAATGATTACCGATATGAAGCCCAATCAGCTTCTTGAGCTTGTAGAGATTGTGCAGCCAATTGGCGTGTCTAATCTTGAGCATGATGAAGCTCCTGTTGTTGAAGGTTCAAGTGGCACTACCGTTGACCCTACGGCCTTAGGAAAGCTTGTTGGCATGCTCGTATAGACGTTATGGGCGTTGTGTGTAGCGCCGCTCCTACAAAACAGGTCAGATGTCCACATAACAGCAGTTAAACACGTTATGTGGAGAGATTTTGATAGAATAAAAATGTCTTTTTAATTCACTTTTTATGGGTAAACTGGTATCTAAAATTTAGGACCAGTTTGGGGGATGTGGAATGCACGAGCGCTCATACAATCCACATATGATTTCGGTTCTCATGGCCGCTGATAATGATGCTGATGCTATTAGAACGGTAATTAGGCAACTTCAAGAGCAGACATACCCTCATTGGGAGCTCATCATTGTTGATAACAGCTCCGACCCTCAGATTGCTCGCATGCTGGATAACCTTGCTAATCAAGAGCCTCGCTTAGATGTCCTGTGCCAATCGGGCATTAGCCATTTTGT
>JABZHD010000174.1 GCA_015259045.1 Atopobium sp.
ACATGCTTCTGGCCAACTACCTGCTCAAACGTTTGCGGGCGATACTTTGTATACAGTGATTCCATTCGTCCTCCGACGGCAGATTTTTCACTTTCAAGTATACCCTCTGAGTTGAGAGGGTTTCTCGCCAAACAAAAACGGGGCAGCCGAAGCCACCCCGATTCTGTACTCTGCGGTTTTGCGCGAGCAAATACCTGCTACTCTGCAGCCTCTTCGGTTGCAGGTGCCTCGGCCTCAGCCTCAGCCTCTGGCTCTGCAGCTGGTGCGTTCTTTGCGAACTCAGCAGCACGCTTTGCCTTCTCAGCAGCCTTAGCCTCAGCAGCAGCCTTACGAGCAGCCTCCTGCTCAGCAGCCTTAGCAGCCTTTGCCTCCTTGGCAGCCTTAGCAGCCTCGAGAGCAGCGTTTGCTGCGCCACCGAACTTGTCGGCGAAGCGCTGGACACGTCCACCAGTGTCGACAAGCTTCTGCTGACCCGTATAGAATGGGTGGCACTTGTCGCAGAGGTCAAGACGCATCTCTGGAACAGTTGCGTGTGTGGTCCAGGTGTTTCCGCAGGTGCAGCGAACGGTGCACTCTACGTACTCTGGATGAATACCTTGCTTCATGCAGGACTCCTTACATCGGCCCTGGTTTCCGACCAGAGCAGGGGCGTCTTTATGAGCACGTGCTCAATCAAGACAATAAGCTGAAAAAGTATAGCAGAACAACCCTTCTGTTGCTAGAAGCAGTTGGCGAGAAATTCACATTTTGTTCAGACAATTCTTGTGTACGACAACTTTTGAGAAGCCTTTGATGCGCTAAAATCCAATGCAACATATAAAGCCGGTCTGCAGCTCTTCGGAGGCATAATGTTTTTATCGATTGATGTGGGTAATACGCAAACTGCCATTAGTTTATTTGATAGTGAAGGTACTATGGTGCGCGGCTGGAGAATGCCCACCGATCAAAACGACACCTCTGACATTCTGCACGGCCGCCTCTTCACGTTCTTCCAGAAAGATGGACTGAGCCTTGACGACGTTGAGGCTGGTGGACTTTCGTGCGTGGTCCCCGTTATCACACGTGCTTGGCAGCGCTGCTTTGAGCTGCTGCTTAACAAGCCTCTGACCCGCATTAACGCGCTTTCCACGAATAAGATTCGCTTCAATATCCCCCACCCCGAGCTGGTAGGCGCTGATCGCGTAGCAAATTCCGTTGCCGCAACTGAGCGCTATGGTTATCCGGTTATTGTGGTTGATTTTGGCACCGCAACCAATTTGGACGTTGTCGATAAAGACGGCGTATTCCGCGGAGGTGCCATTTCACCAGGCATTATGATCTCTGCAAACGCTCTGTTTGCGCGCGCAGCCAAGCTTTCTAGCATTCCTATCAAGGCTCCCGAGACCGTTTTGGGAAACACCACAGAAAGCGCTGTTCAGGCAGGTATTGTAGTGGGCGCAGCAGCTCAGGCAGAGGGCTTGGTTGCCAGAACACTCAAAGAGCCTGGTATTGAGGGTGCAACTGTTATTGCAACAGGTGGCCTGGCAAACACCGTTAGCGAAGCAACGGATGTCTTTGACGTGGTTGATCCGCAGCTCACCATGCGTGGAATTTATCTGATCTGGAAGCAGTCTACCGAAGCTGCCAAGTAGTTACCGCTGCAGGTGCGCTACGGCCAACAGCTCCGTAATCGGACCAGCAGCTAGACCAGCGGTTAAACCGCTGGCACAACGGAAGCTTCGTCCTCACTTACAAGGATTTCTTTGCCATCTTCATCAACAAGGATGGCATGACCCCACACGTCAATACCGCCAAATCGGGCGGTTAGCGCAACGTTACCGCTGGGATATACCTTGTTGACCTGCTGCCCAAGCAGCGGAACCATATCAAAGTAGTCGCTTAGAATGAGCGCGATGGGTCCTGCAAAGCTCCTTGCACGTTTAACCTGCTGCTCCCACGCGCTTATACTCTGAACCACCAGCTCAGATACTTTTTTGGCGAGAAACTCTGTGTTGTCTGCAACATCAAACGCCAAGCTCAATGCCTTAGCGTCTGCGACAACGCTTACCACGGCAAACATGCCCTCTTGATAACCAGCGGTAGCCTTAATTGAGGCAACTACCTGGTCTTTATAGCAGATATCGTAAGGCCAGCAAATGCCAAAGCTCTCATCCGCTGCGCGCAAGAACTGGCAAACTCCCAGCGCTACAACGTATGGAACTGCAGGTACATAGGGCATTGAAACCCCAAGACGAACGACCGTTGCAACCTCAAAGGGTTTCTCGCAAGCCGGTGTAGATGCTGGTGTGGATGCTTGGTCAAGGCACTCGTCTTGATCCTGGACAGCGCATTCCTGCATGTCAAAGGCGCGGAACACAAACTCTCCCGTTTGTGCGCCACTGCGTGCCAGCTCTAGAG
>JABZHD010000175.1 GCA_015259045.1 Atopobium sp.
CCGGTGATAAAGAAAAACTCAACGTTAGACGGATATACCTTGCGCAATCTTCTAAGCGTATCTGCGGTGTACGTAATACCCTCGTAGTCCACCTCAAAACGAGAAGCTACAAAATGAGGATTATCTGAGGTTGCCAGAAGCGTCATTGAATAGCGGTCTTCTCCCCTGGTAACTCCCTTATTTTGTTTGAACGCAGGGCGACCAGCAGGCATAAAGACAACCACATCAAGATCCAAATCATCATATGCCTGCTCAGCGGCTACCAAGTGACCGTTATGAATGGGGTCAAAGGTTCCACCCATGATTCCCAGACGATAGGTGCGGTTTTTATCCTGTCCCAAACGAGGCAGGCCAGGGTGCATGTTATTTAAGACGTCGGCTGCCATACTCTACTCAGTTTCTGAAGAAGCCTCAGCTACATGAGACGGATCAGATGAAGCCTCTTCAAACTCAACATCTTCAAATTGCTGATCTGAAGCGTCCTCGTCAGGAATCTCTATGCCATCTGTATTTGGTTTATTTGGATCCTCATAGGTAAAGGTAAGCTCAAGAATGCGAATCTCATCGCCGTCAACTGCACCAGCCTTTGCCAGCTGTACTTCAAGACCCATACGATCAAGACGACGCTGTAGATATGCCACAGCCTCATCATTGTCCCAATCGGTCTGAATAACCATACGCTCAATCTGGCCGCCAGAGACACGCCACGCATGACGCTCTTCTCGCTCAATACGAAGCTTGTTATCACGACGAAGGCGCTGATGCTCCCAAGCCTCACTGCGGTCAACCGTTGGCGTAGTAATGGCAATTTCTTTGCGAAGCTCTGCCACTTCTGCAGCACAGGTAGTAACAAAATCATCAAGATTTAAACCTGTTACGGTAGAGATAGCAAAGAAAGTCCTGCCATCCGCCTCAGCGGCTTTTCTGAGCGCCTCGATGGCATCTTCTGTACCAGGCATATCGCATTTGTTTGCAACCACAATCTGAGGACGATCAGCGAGCTTTGAAGCGTAAGCCTTGAGCTCCTCGTTAATAGCGTGGTAGTCCTCTACGGGGTCTCTGCCTTCATAGCCACCAGTAACATCGACCATATGGACAATGAGTGCCGTGCGCTCAATATGACGCAAGAACTGATGACCAAGACCCTTGCCCTCAGAGGCGCCCTCGATAAGACCGGGAACGTCTGCGCAGACAAAAGACTGACCATTTTGTGCACGGACGACGCCCAAGTTTGGAACAAGGGTGGTAAAAGGATAGTCAGCAATCTTTGGACGAGCAGCACTGATACGTGCAATAAGAGAGCTCTTACCAACAGAAGGCATGCCCACCAAGGCCACATCTGCCATGAGCTTCATCTCTAGCTCAATCCAGTGCTCTTGGGCTGGCTCGCCCTTCTCAGCAAATGCTGGTGCGCGCCTCACTGAGGTGACAAAGTGAATGTTACCGCGGCCACCATTGCCACCAGGAGCAACAACTACCTGCTCACCTGGAGAAGTAAGATCGGCAATCTCGTAGAGTGGCTCTTGCGTTTCTGAATCAAGCTCGCGCACAACGGTTCCCAGAGGCACCTTGAGCAGCAAATCCTGTCCGTCAGAGCCATGACGGCGAGCACCCTTACCGTGAGTACCACGCTCGGCCTTAAAGTGATGCTTGTAGCGGTAATCAATCAGGGACGAAAGCTGCGCGTCTGCAACAATGACAACATTGCCGCCGTGACCACCATCGCCACCATCAGGGCCGCCTTTAGGTACATATGCTTCTCGACGGAAAGACATGCAACCTGCGCCGCCGTCTCCGCCTTTAACGTTGATATGACAAAGATCAGTGAAAGTTTCCACGTGTCCTCCTTCTAATACCTTAATGTTACGGCATTTACCAGCGAAGCACAGTGAAAACGCGAGAAGTTCTTATGAGATCACGAGGATAACAACAATTACTGCAACGCCAAGAATCATCAAAGCAAAGTCAGATGGAGCCAAAGGATAGCGTTTAAATGCAGATGAAGCATTCCTTAGATAGAAACCTCGCTGCTCAGCCGCAAGTGCTGAAGCATCAGCTTTTTTAACCGAGCTTACCAACAAAGGGACAATCAAAGGCATGGTGAGCTGGAGTTTTTTGAGTGGATTTTTGGTATCAAACTCAACACCACGAGCCATCTGAGCCTCCATGATGTGGTTCATCTCGGAAGCAAAGACAGGTACAAAGCGCAGAACCGTTGCAATGGTAAACGCATAAGGATATGGAACATGTGCCACTTCTACCAGCGCATTCATCAGATCTTCTACACGCATCAGCGAAAGCATAGAAAGCAGCGGCAGCGCCAGTGCGATTGTTTTGAGAGCAACGTTAAAGCCGCGCTCCAAACCACCTACCGTGATGCATAAAAAG
>JABZHD010000176.1 GCA_015259045.1 Atopobium sp.
TATATGCACAACCTTTTGACGCTTATGGTAACGCTTGCAAACACAAGGTCGCTGCTTACTACTGCAGCTCATAATCCAAATGTTCCTTCTGAGGTTAAATTGCTTTTAACTGAAGGACAGGCTGCTTAGAACGTACTTGTGCGTTAGCAAAGCGTTTCTTAGATCACGTTAAAGTTCCCGTTTCTTATTCGTAAGAGACGGGAACTTTTTTCTGACAAAAAGTAAAAATATTTTGAGTTTTCACTTGCAATTAGTTAGCTAAGGCTTACACTTTTAATAGTTAGAAGAGGTTTACTTGTTAAGGTTTTTATATAACAGGAGCTAGTTCTAATAAATTTGCTTTATCAGCCCGGAACCTTTCCCCTCTCCAAGGGTCCGGAATCCAGGCGCCGTCGGCTCCCTTTTAGTCGACGGCGCATTTTTAAGAAGGGAGCAAGTGCGGTATGGATTGTCTTACTTCTTTTGAGAATTCATCGCTTCTTGACGTTACTTCTCCCTGTGGATATCCCGCTGATAAAAAGCTTGCTTCTACCGGAAGCAGAAGAGCGTATACGCCTGAGCTTTGTCATGATTTTGCAACAACGTTTGTTCGCTGTGCCGCTGGTGTTATTGCTCACGTCAAGCCAGCTGCGCTCTTTTCATTTACTTCTCATAAGTCTTGTAGCTCTTGTGCAAGCCTCGTCTGCACTGATCCAACGTTGAGGTCATTTCTCTGCAACGCTACTCACGAGCTCTCACTGTTTGGGGTAACGCTCCTTGCTACCTCTGCTATTTCTGGCGGAAAGGTGACGTTTGTTGTCTATAGACCTGAGCTTGTTGAGGATATTCTCGCCAAATCAGAGCACTGTGAGTTTCTGGCTGCCTTTGGCCATTCCACTGAGTCAGTGCAGGCGTTGATGAAGAGCATGCGTTCAAGAATTTTTGCTTTTCATGCAAGAAAAGCCGCGTTTCCACACGAGATTGGACTGGTACTGGGTTATCCACTTGCTGATGTTCAGGGCTTTATGAATGGACAGTCTGAGCTTTTTACTGGTGCTTGGAAAGTCTATGACAACACGGAAGAAACTCGCCTGCGTCTCGAGAGACTTAAAGATGCAGAAGACCATTGCAAGCTTCGTTTTTATCAAGGGGAATCTCTGGCGCAGATTCTCTCATCGTATGGCAATGCCGAGAAATACCAGGTTGCATAAGGGGTGCACTTGGATTTCTTGTTGAGGTATTGAAAGTAATGTGTAGTTTTCCAGGGGGAACCTGGACACAGAAGGAGGAAATGTATGAGTAAAGTAGCAGTTGTGTATTGGTCCATGACGGGCAATACTGAGGCAATGGCAAAAGAGCTTGCAAGTGCAGCAGATACCGAGGCTATTGAGTCTTCTGAGTTCTCTGCAGATATGTGCGATCAGTACGATGCATTTGCTTTTGGTTGCCCTGCTATGGGTGACGAGGAGCTTGATCCTGATTTTGAGGAGCTCTTCAACGATTGCGCTGGCAAGCTTGGTCAGAAGCCAACCGCTCTCTTTGGT
This sequence comes from Atopobium sp., assembly GCA_015259045.1. Taxonomy (GTDB): domain Bacteria; phylum Actinomycetota; class Coriobacteriia; order Coriobacteriales; family Atopobiaceae; genus Lancefieldella. Next base: position 1,524 of record JABZHD010000176.1, read on the forward strand.
TCTTACGACTGGGGAACCGGCGACTGGATGGAGACTTGGAAGCAGAATGCTGAAGCAGAGGGTGTCAACGTTGTTGAGACCTTTATCTGCAACCTTGAGCCAGATGACGATGCTCTTGAGGCTCTTCGTGGTCTTGGCGCAAAGCTTTCTGCTTAAGCTGCATTACGATTTTTGCTGTTGCTGTTAAATTTTGCGAGAAAAACATCATTTTTTGAATAATCTAGAAAATGGTGGGTAGTAAAACAGCAACAGAAAGGAAGTTTGTATGTCACCAATCAATATTATTGTTATTCTTGCTGTTGTAGCGCTTTGCGGTTTTGCGGTTTATCGTGTTTACGGAATTGCTGCAGGTAAAAAAGGCTGCTGCTCTGATGAGGGAACAGGCGTTACTACCTGTAACACAGAGCAGGTTTCTGCTGCAGATGGTCCAGAAGACAAAGATGAATCTCATTACCCTTATGTTCAGACCTTTGAGATTGGTGGTATGACTTGCCAGAACTGCGTCAATCATGTGACTCGAGCTCTCGATAGTATTGATGGAACATGGGCGCAGGTTACTCTAGCTGGTGGTCAGGCACGTATCCTCAGCAAAAATCCAATTGATGTCGATGCGTACCGAGCTGCCGTAGAGAAAGAAGGTTACCGTCTTCGTGCGTAAGCACAACAAGATCTTCTCGCAAGAAACAAACTTTGAAGAAATTTTGTAAAACTTGCGTAATAGCTGTGCAAAGTAGCGCTCTTTGGCTTGTTTAATCAGCCGAAGAGCGCTATCCTATTGCCCGTATGGCGTCAAGCTATGCACTGTATCTGTTGGCCCCCGAGAGCATGTAAGTTTCCGAGTAGAGAAGCCCACGTA
>JABZHD010000177.1 GCA_015259045.1 Atopobium sp.
ATCTTAGAGCTGACCAACAAGGTCAAGACTTGGCTTCAGGGTCTCAGCACCTGGCTGCCACTTAGCTGGGCAGACCTGATCGCCGTGCTCTGCAACAAACTGTGCAGCCTGGAGAAGGCGGAGAAGCTCCTCAGCGTTACGGCCAATGCCACCAGCGGTGACAAGCTCAACCTGGATGACACCCTCAGGGTCAACAATGAAGGCGCCACGCTCAGCAAGGCCAGCATCCTCAATAAGGACCTCAAAGTTCCTTGCAAGAACGTGAGCTGGGTCAGCGAGCATTGGGTAGGTTACCTTAGAGATACGCTCGGACTCCTCGTGCCATGCCTTGTGGACAAACTCAGTGTCGCAAGAAACAGAGTAGACCTCTGCGCCAGCAGCCTGGAATTTGTCATAGTTGTTAGCAAGATCCTCAAGCTCAGTTGGGCAGACAAAGGTAAAGTCAGCTGGATAGAAGAAGAACAGGCTCCACTTACCCAGTGTGGACTCCTTGCTTACCTCGGTGATGTCACCGTTGTGGAATGCGTTTACCTTAAAATCACCAATTTGCTTACCAATAAGAGACATAGTCAGTTCCTTTCTGTAAGTAAAACAATTTGTAAAACGTGCTAGTTAGAAGTTTACTCTCTTTAACTCTTTTGTCAATAACAATAATGATTACTATTTATATCCACAAAAAGAAACAGGCCAGATTACTCTGACCTGTGAACAGTTGGTGGGCGTTATAAGATTTGAACTTATGACCTCTTCCGTGTCAGGGAAGCGCTCGTCCCCCTGAGCTAAACGCCCGAATATGTTTGCTGCTGGGGATGCAGCAAGGGATATATTACGAGAAACCCGTCCCTCTTGCAACCGTCAAACTCAACTTTTTTAGAAATTTGCACAAGAGCGTCTTGTCAATGCATTGATGGCTATTTAAATACCGCGGGCTATCAAATGAATGACCGCCTTTTAAACCCGTACGTCTTCTGCATCTCAATTATTAAAAAATAGGTAACTGGATTGTAAAAGCATACGGTCAGAAGTATTATGGCAAGTCGTTCGATTGAGGGAGAAACTTATGAACTTTCTGGAATATAACAAAGACGAGAAGCTTCACTTTAATTATAAGAAATCATGCGGTCTCTGGTTAATTGTTGTAGCTCTCATCATTTTTACAGCTACCGTAATAGGTGGAAAGCAGATTATCAATATGTCCGTATTTAGCTTTGGATATGTTGCAGCATTCTTATCTATAAATACAAATAAGAAAGTTCTCAATAAGTTTTCCGATGGTCCTTCAAGTAAGTTCCAGAACAAAATGTCTCTATACGCGGTGATTTTCTTATTCATTTTGATGTTTTTATTAGGTGGACCATTTTTTGCAACTGAAAACTGGAGACTTATTTGGTTGGGCGCGTTAATGGCCACGGCACTGCACTTTTTCCTCTATTACTTTGTGCATGGAAAATCGATGATTTATCTGGCAATACTTTGTGCCATCAATGTTGGTATAGGTTATATTTTTCCAGACATCCCACTGACAATAACTGCCTATATTGATGCAGCAATTAAACTTGGCTTTGGAATATACCTGTTCTTTTTCTCAAAGCCAACACAACAAAAATAGCCTTCGCCTAGAGACCGTGTGCGTCAAACGTGTCCTTAACCAAAGCCACAAGCATTGGTATAAACACAGCCACGCCTGCTAAGAGCATTGGATTATCACGTATTTCTGGAATGTCCTGTAAGAAATTCTGCAGATCATAGACAAGACCAACGGCAACGGCAATAAGAATAGGTGCCAGAATAATCAAAATAGGATTTGGTGGTTTACGCATAAGGATGCTTTCTTTTACAAGTACTGCACACGCAGCGGTCCAATAGAGCAAAGATACGTATCAAGCCACATTCTGGCTTTTCTTCCTTACTTCTTCCCTACTTCTTACGCTTAACCTTAATTTGAATGCCAGAAGTCTCTGGACGAGACGATGTAGAAGCAACAGCGCCTTTCTCGCCATTTACAAAAGCCGAGAAACGCTGACGGAAACGATTCCACTTGTGGTAGATAGGCTCGTGATCATGAGATCTGAGACCCAAGAGCATACTTGCAGCCATAGTTGGAAGCAGATACTCAATAGCGCGCCAAAGTACAAAGCCTGCGGCAATTTCCTCGCCAAACATATGGCCAAACAGGAAGGCAAAGCCACCCTCAGCGCCACCAGTGCCACCAGGAAGTGGAATGGCCGAGGTCAAGAGCTCAAGCATTGAACCAGATGCAAGGCAGGTCAGAAGGTCTGCGGGTTGGCCGAGCGCACGCAGAACAAAGTATGGCAGTGCATAGAGGCAGCCAAGCTGGACCAAGGTAACCAGCAGAACAACGCACATCTCTGGGA
>JABZHD010000178.1 GCA_015259045.1 Atopobium sp.
ACTTTAAGAAGTCGTTTGCAACTATGTTTGCAGCAATAATGATGCTCACCGGTATCATTATTTTAGGTACAAGTACTGTTGCAAAAGCAGTGACCTATCCGTTAACACAAAACATTGATTTTGGCGCTGACGGACAACTTACTGTTAACCTTAAGCCCACTTCTCCTACAACGGTTAAGGGCAGCGCAAATATCTCCACAGGTATCGAGATTGACGCAACTGGTCTCCATAAGCCAATCGACGGTCTTTACCTGGAGATTGAGGTAAACACCAAGCAGTCCGCTACGGACATTAACAATACCAACAACATTACTCCTAATACTTATCTTGATAACTTTGCTACTCCAGCAGCGGCTACACAGCCTATCATCAAGCGCGAGGAGACCATCGTTACCCCTGATGGCAAAACCATTAAGCGCCTGTACCTCAATACTATCGATACCACCGTTAAGCTGGAGCTTCCTTACGTTATGAGCTTCAGAGATATGGTTACCCCAGCAGATTTCCAGCTCAAGCCAGTTGTTCGTGTGTACAATGCAGACGGCACCGAGCTTGCCAACATGCCTGATCAGACATACTCCATCACCTACGACAAACCTTGGCTCATGAAGCAGGTTGCAGGTGAAGAGACTAACGATCAGCTCCTGTATGGTGGCATTAACGCCCCAGGTGATTCGTCCGCTCTTTCCAACGATAAAACCGCAGACGTCATCTTCAACTTTAGGCTTTACCAGTACTATCGTGCTTATCGCTCCATCATCATCACCGATACCCTTCCTACGTACGTAAATGCAGCAGGTCAAACCGTTACCGCTCACTTTGACCCAGCCAAGAACCCTAACTGGACGCTCAGCCCAGATGGATGTACCGTAACCCTCAAATTTGATATTCCTGCAGGAATCACCATTCTTAACGACTACATCAGAGATAACCTTCCTGCATATTCCCAGCTCAAGCTTTCCTTCCCGGGCGCTCGCTACCTCAACGGCACTAATCGCGTGATCTTCAACAACACTGCAACGGTTCAGGGCATCCCTTACAACCCAAGTGCAGCAGAAGAGACTGTTGGCCAAGTCCCTGGCAATGAGCACAACTTTGACGACGATAGCAAGCAGTTCCGCCTTGCCGGTAATGACTTCAGCGGCAACGGTATGCTCAGCAAGCGCGGTCCAGTAACCATTCAGTTTGACAAAAATGGCCTTGCTGTTAGGAAGCTTGATTACACTATCAAGCTGGTCAACAAGCTGGACACCCCACTCACCGACATCGAGTTCATCGAGGACGTTGCCAACACCGACAACCGTCTCTTCATGACTGCGCTGACTGGCAACCTTGTTGCAGTTGGCCAGCGAGTTGGACTCTCCATGGATCAGATTGAGGTCCGCGGCTACAAGGCTGACGGCAGCTATGACATCATTCCTACCAGGAATAACGGTGCAAACTGGCTTTACCGTGCCGACATGAACTCGGCAAGCCAGCAGCAGCTGCAGTCCTATCTGGACCAGATTAACCAGGGCACGCTTGATCCATCCAATGCTTCCGCTGTGTCTCCTCAGTACAGGAAGATTGGTATTTACTTCAAGAACGTAACCCTGCAGCCAACCAGCAACATTGATTTCAACATCCAGATGATGTTCATGAATCCATTTGGCGAGGTTTACAGCGACAGACCTCTTACCAACATCATCAAGGTCAACGCCAATAAAGTTAATACCGACGGCACCAAGACGCCAATGAACTTCTCCGCAAATTGGGATACTCGCTTTACTCCATTTAGCGAGAAGGTCTGGCTGTCCAAGTCCTCTTGGTACCAGCGCGTTGGTATGCCTAACGAGCGCTTTAGTGCTCGCGTGGGCTTTGCGCTGACAGAGCTTTCACCTGCTCGTTACCTGAAGAATCCAACCTTCGTCGATCTTCTCCCTGCTGGCGTTTCTTATGACGAGAATACCTCTGTTTCACCAATTGCTGACTCGCTGCAGCCTGAGAAGGTTGAGTACATCAGGAACTACAACGAGACTGGACGCAATGCAATCAAGATTACCCTTCCATCTGGATACGTGTATCAGTATGGAACCATGGGTTATGAGATTAGGAACCTGGTAATCAACGACGATATCATTCCTTCTAAGGCCGAGAATGACGTTCTGAACAACAATAATGACGTCTACTTCTACGCCACAAACTGGACTCACGGTACACCAGATGATTTCTCTGGTATGTACAACGCCAGTAACTTTGTCAAGGATGACCTTGACATCAATATGAATGGTGTCACTGATGAGACTATTCTGAAGGCAACCGCAAAGGTTCTTGGCAACAACGTTGAGAGTATCCAGTCCGACAAGCACATCCGTAGTC
>JABZHD010000179.1 GCA_015259045.1 Atopobium sp.
ATGCAATGGAGCGCCTGCTTGCTGAGGAAGAGATGTATGCGCTGGTAATTGACGCGGAAGAGGGCTGCGATACCGGTACTCCTGCAGCTTGGGCAGCAACTAATGCTCGTATGGCGCTCGCTGATCAGAGCTCTGCAGCAGCTTTTAAAGAGGCGCTCGGCAGCCATGCCAACCGCATTGGATAAAAGACCCGACATACTCCGTTTTGGCAGCGATGGCTGGCAAGCCCGCTATGATAAAGGCTTTACCAGGGATAATGTAGTTAGACTTGCAGAGGCCCTTGGTACCGTCTGGTCAGAGGAGCTGCCTGGCGGTATTGTGTTTGTCGGCTTTGACACACGCTTTGAAGCAGATTCGTCTGCTCTTGAAGCCGCTGCAACATTGGCTTCCTTTGGTTTAGACGTACGTGTGTCCGAGACTTTTTGCCCAACTCCATCTGTTTGCTGGGCCTGTGCACATTATAAAGATGTAGCTGGTGGCCTCATCATTTCTGCAACTGAGCTTTCCTGCGAATATTGCGGCATGATTATTCGCGCTGCTAATGGAGGCCCTGTTTCTCGCGATTTTCTCCAGCGCGTGGAATCCGCAACGCCGCTTGAGCCAACAAATCAGCGTGGAACTTTTACCACAACAGATATTGTGACGCCTTATAAAAGTGCGCTGCTTAATCAGATTAATGTGTCTGTTATTAAAGAGCTACGCCCGAGCGTGGTAGTTGATCCTATGTATGGTGCAGCAACAGACCTGCTTGCTGACGTACTTTCCGCAGCTGGATGTGTTGTACATCAGATGCACCAAGGTCCTGTCAGGGATTTTGGTGGCATTCACCCACAACCAGCGGACCCTTGGGCTGATGAGTGCTCTTCAATGGTGGTAAGCCGCCATGCACAGCTGGGCCTTTTGCTTGATTGTGACGGAGACCGCGCTGCTGCCGTAGATGAAACCGGCCGACTCCTTAGCCCACACGAGCTTATTCCGCTTATCACACGCCATCTTGTACAAAATAGAAAGCAAACTGGCCGCGTTGTTTCTACACTGACCTGTTCGGCAACGGTATCCAGGCAAGCGGCTCATCTTGGGCTAGAGTCTGCAAGCGTGCCCGTTGGATTTGCTCGACTCTATTCAGAGATCGAGCAAGGAGACGTTCTTCTCGCCGCAGAGGAGTACGGTGGTATTTGCATTCCAAGCCACCTGTTGGAGCGAGACGGTCTGCTTGTAGCCCTGCTTATCGTCGAAATGCTAGCGTATACCCATAAATCGCTTGCACAGCTTGTCTCTGAGGACGAGGCTGAACTAGGTCGCATGTGTTATAGCAGGCGAGGAGTGCGACTAGATGCTGCAGCTACTCAGGCGTTCAGAAACATCCTTCCAGGCCTCAATCCAGAAAACGTTGCAGGTAAAGTTCCTGTTTCGGTAAGCCATGCCGATGGCCTTAAGCTTCAGTTTAAAGACGATTCTTGGGTGCTCATTCGTCCTTCGCGTATGGATGCGCTGGTACGCGTGTATTCTGAGGCCGCTAACGAGACACTTCGCGATCAACTTCTTGATGCAGCTTGCCAGATTGTAAAAGACGAAATTTAGCCAAACAAAGCGTGTCGAGAAGACCGTTTGAATGGCAGCGTAAAAGACACCGCAAAAGGCAGTGTAAAAACGCGTAAAAGGCAGCGTAAAAAGACAACGTCAAAAACGTGTAAAAAGGCAACGTCAAAAACGCGTAAAACTCGCACCAAGATAATGCCAAAAATGCGTAAAAAGCTAACGCAAAAAGACAACACTATATATAGATGAAAAATAAGGGATTACCACAAGGATATACACGTAATTTGATAAGTAAAATACTCATCAGTTCACTAAAGACTGCGAATTGTGTAGAAATTGTGGAGGAATTAAGAAGATACAAAATCTTCTTCACAAACGAGTCGTAAGTGCGTATAGTTATTCCCCGCGCCGCGCACCACGCAATGTGAAATCGCAGCGCAGCGAACCTTGAAAACCGGATACTGCGATCGAAAGATCAGCAAAGACAGACAAGCGAAATTCGAATTTGAACATTTTGTTCAATAGTCAATTCATAATTTCAGCGAATCCGAGATCAGCGGGATTTTAGAGACGTGGATTCAACTCAACTTTAAATTGTACTGACTTTTAGTCAGTTTAATTTTGAATGGAGAGTTCGATCCTGGCTCAGGATGAACGCTGGCGGCGCGCCTAACACATGCAAGTCGAACGATTAAAGCACCTTCGGGTGTGTATAAAGTGGCGAACGGCTGAGTAACACGTGGGCAACCTGCCCCTCTCATTGGGATAGCCACGGGAAACCGTGGATAATACCGAATACTTCGAGACTTCCGCAT
>JABZHD010000017.1 GCA_015259045.1 Atopobium sp.
TTAACAGCATCAAAAGTTAAAGAATCATCAGCAATAATAGAAAGCAACTTATCTTTAACGGCCTCTGGAAGCGTGAAACCTAGCTGTAGATTATCGAGTTGTTCTTCGACCCAAAGTTGTTCCTGTGATGAAAACTCTCCATCAGCTCGGAGAAAATAACACATTGTAGAAACGTATGCATAGAGGAAGTTAAAGCGCTTTGTTCCAGCAAGATAAGCACCCTGCTTGATGCCATCGCCAAATCCACTCATTCGAGCTTGTTTACGACGTGCTGCAGGTGTGTTTTCCTTAATAACATTAACTCCGTCAGTAACAGCCTTTGAGACGTTAGATGCAGTTTCGATTGCGTTATCTGCAACTCCTTTAGCGGTTGCAGATAGAGCATCTCCTGCAGCAGATATAATGCTCTGTGCATTAGCGGGAATATGTGCTTCATCAATTTTCTTAAGAAGCTGATCCTTGCCGCCAACCAATTTGTTACGAGCTGCATCTAAATCAATGGTAGGCTTCATAAGAAGTCCTTTCTGTAAGAGAAATCTATATGATTAGTATTTCCAGCTAAAATGGAACTTCTGTACAACAGAATGGACAGAAGAACAGTACGACACAGATTTCTTCAGTAATTATTAGAAATTATGATTTCGAAACAGACGATAGATAAAAGTATTTCTGTAAAAGGTCGTATATTTTTCGTTAATGGATAAATCTTCAAAGATGAATTTGCAGAAAAATTTGCATAAAAAATAACCCCGGGAAAGTCCGGGGTTATTTCGTAAAACGATAAAACCTTAGAGACGAGAAGATCGCTCTAGCAGTTAGATCTTACTTCTGCTTGCGAGCCCTTAGTGCAAAGCCGAGAGCAGTGATGCCAGAAGCAACCATGCCAACAGAAGCAATTACAAGCTCAGCGACATCGCCAGTGTCTGGCAGAACACGCTTCTTCTTGGTCTTAGAAGGCTTGTGTGGATCAGAGCTAGGAGTTGGCTCAGGGCTAGGAGTTGGCTCAGGATCTGGTGTTGGCTGAGGCTCAGGCTCTGGATAGTCGTTAGTGAAGACCAGAGGAGGCGTGCTGTTGCACTCGCACTGATCAACCTCTGATACGGTTCCATCTTCAGCGGTCTTAGTAATGTGATAGGTGAAATCAAGCTCGCCATCATCATTCTTAAAGACGGTGTAGGTGAGGGTGTAGACGGACTTGTCGTAAGTAACCCTCTGGTTAGTGCCGGTAACCTCTTTGATGGTGTAAACATAGGTGCCAGGCTGCGTAAAGACTAGCTCACCGAAGTTATTATCGCCAGAAACTGCAACAGAAGTCTCAACGCTATCTGTTGTTGCGTTGTTTGGCATTGGGTAGGAAGGATCGTTACGGGTGAGCGTGAACTTGAAGACATCCTGAGTTGTTGCAGTGCGTGGGTTGCCGCCGTTGTCGTCGGGGAGAACTGATGGATAGTCGGTTGGAGCATCTGGTGCGTTACCAGTAACAACCTTCTGGACAACTGGATAGTCCCTGGCTGGCAGTGGATCAGGATAGACATTAGTAAAGACAGCGCCTGTTGCATCGTTATGCTCGCCAAGGTCAACGGTAGTAACGTTTCCGTCCTCGTCAGTCTTGGTCATAGTACGTGTTGCCTCAAGCTGGCCAGTACCGTCGTCAGTAACGTTATAGGTAACGGTGTAGACGCTCTGATCGTACTGGATGTTCTGGGTGCCGGTAACCTCTTTGATGGTGTACACGTAGGTGCCAGGCTGAGTGAACGTAATGTTGCGGAATACAGCGTCGCCACCGAGAAGCCTGCGTGTACGAGCAGTATTGCCGGTAGATCCCTCAGGCATAGGGCTGGATGGATCAAGGCGTGTCATCTCAAAGATAAAGACGTTAGGAGCGTCGCCCTCGTCTTCAGAGCCGTTCGCCAGGAAGTTGTTGATCAGGCTCTCGGCAAAGCTGCCGCTTGCAGTGTCGTCGGCGCTTGTCGCGCTTGCAGTGCTTGTGGCGCCTGCTGCGCTAACGTTACTTGAGCTCAGGTAAGAATTAACCAGAGACGCAGGTGAAGGCCCTCCAGGTATAGGAACAACTGGGTAATCGCCTTCGACAATCTTGGTAACGGATGGCGTCACAATGGTAGGCCTGACATTGTAGACATTTACCAGCGACTGAGTGGTGGTGTACTGCTCGACGCGAGAAATACTACTTCTAGTTGAAACGTAGGAATTAGGAACGTTCTCGGTGATGGTGTACGAAACAGTATCAGCAGCAGTATTGTCTACGTACTTACGAAGACCCTTGTAGACAATGGTGTAGGTGTTATCTCCATTATCGGTAACCTCAGGCGCAATGGTGCTGGTATCAAGGTTCTTATCGTTAGAGAGAACCAGATTGTTAGCACCAAAATCAGCTGTGGATGGGCGCTTACCAGCTGCATTGTTGTTATCGTCCCAGACCTTATTGATCTTGAGGTCAATGCCTGCATAGCTCAGAGCGTGAGTGGAGAGGGTACGAGTGGAGTGGTTACCAGCAATGTCGTAGTCAAGAACGCTGCTGAATACGCTGCGATTACCGTCGTAGGAAGCATCAACGTTGTCGGCAACCTTATACGTGACGTCAATAAAGCCGCCGCTATTTGCAGCAAGTGCGTGCGTTGAAGTAAACAGTACCATGTCGGCCTCAGCAGGATTGGTGACTACGGTGTAGTCGCCAGGCTGTGGAGCATGGTTTGCAGTGTAGGTAACACCAGGGTTCAGCTTGATGTACTGGTAAGAGAAGTTGGAAGAAGAACTTACGCCCTCAAGTGTAAGAGGAAGCTGAGTTGCACCTTCTGGATTGATGCCAGCACCGCGGTCTGCAGACTTGGAGAGCAAAGGAACAAAGAGCTGCGTGGTATTTGCAGTGTTACCGGTGTTATTGCGGACAGCAATGTGAACAGTTGCGGTGTCATCGCGCTGCATAACAGGGGTAGTTGCGCCTGGATTTGCGGAGTCGTACGTGTAATCAGTTACGGTTCCAGAGATAACGTCCTTTACAGAAAGGGTAGATGCAGCAGCAATGGCAGATGCCTGAGCAATGTTGATACCAGGGCGCTCGGAGAGAGAAACCATGGTCTCGCCAGAGTTGACGCTGTTGCCAAATAGGCTGGTGTACTGGGAAGTGTTCCAGTTGCTGCGGTCCCAGTGCTCAGACTTAATTTGAGCACCAATCTCCTTGAAGTCTTTGGTGGTAATGCCAACAAAGTCATTGATGTGATAGATGCCCTTGCCTGCAAGATCAGTGGTGTGGACATCCATGCTCAGAGTCATGTTCTTGCTGGTAAAGTCTGGCTGATACTGGCCGCGAGTCTCGTCGCCAACATCAATGGTGTACTTCCAAACCTTAACAGCTACGCCGTCCTTATCGTACGTCCCTACAAACTCAGGAGCACTGAGCGTGCCGTTAGAAACGGTAAGGTTGCTGTAAGTGAAGCCCTCAGGCATGATGACGTAGAGCACTGGCTCCTGAAGAGGGTTCCAGTCCCAGTTTGCGTCGTCGATGCGACCAGAAATCTTGAAGGTCTCGCCGCCGTTAATCTGGGTCTTATCGATGCTACCAACACCGTTAAGAACCTTAGGTGCGCCGGACTTAGCGGTCAATGTAACGCCTGCGTCAGGAGTGGTACCGGTGTCGTAGAGCTTGACGTTAGTGACAACGTCGGCGTTAGTGCCCTTCTTCCAAGAGCCGTAAACGCCGTTGGAGATGTAGCTCCAGCCATAGTACTCGTCAGTAACATGCTTGTTGTTTGGATTCCATGTATCGAGAAGATCGCTCATTGGCCTAATGCCATCGTATCCGCCAAGAATTGGACCAAGGTCAACCTTGATGGAAGTGATGGAGGTATTGATATCAAGGCCAAGGGCAGTGTTGGTGATAAGTGCGGAGACACCAGAGGTGCGCAGAATGCTTGGGTCAGCAGTTCCGCTCGTGCCGTCTGATGCAGTCCAGTGAATTGGACCATAGGTCATACCAGCCTTGTAAGGGATGGTGACGCCACGGATGATAGCGGTCTGGTTCTGATCGATGGTCATCTCGAGCGTCTTTGGAGCGGTGTCTGAGGAGAGCTCGTTCTTGATGAGGTAGGTGCCAAGACGAACGTTGTAGGTATCGTTTTTCTTGTATGCCCAGTTAGGAGCTGTGTCGACAAGAGCGTGTGTGGTAAGACGCTCTGGGTTAAGACCGTCAATTACGGTAACCGTAAGCGTAGAAGAAGCGTTTGCGGAGGTACGGTTGACGTTTGAGGTGTCATTCCAAACGGACATAGTGAGGTTCTTGATGGTGATGTTAAAGGTTGAGTTGTTAGGTCTGGTGCTTGATGCAGGAACCTTAATCTGTGGCTTAAAGGTTGGGGTGCCTGCGTAAGAGCCTGGCTCGTTCCACTCGACTGTTGCGGTCTTGTTAGTGCCGTCATCGGTAGTAGAGACGATGGTACCTGGGGTGTTGTAGAGGCTGGTCTCGTTGACACCAACTAGCTCCATATCGCTTGGGTAGACAACCTGAACTGTAGTCTTGCTGTTAGCCTCGGTGAGTACCTTAGAGCCTGTGGTAGAAACCTGCAGGGTAGAGGTGGTGCCACCCTTAGAGAGAACCTCGGTGGACTGATCAGCCCAGAAACCATAGGTCATGGCGTCAGCTGCAGTAACAGATGAGGTATGTGGATCAATGTTTTGTGTTGCAGCGGTGCTCAAGCTAACACGAATTGCATTTGCGATAACCTGGCTTGCGCTCTGGTTCTCAACAGCATCGTCAAGCTTGAACTGAATTTCTCCCCTGGAAGAAACCTGGGTCAGGCCGTTATTGGTCATGTAGACCAAATCACCACTGCGGTTCTTCTCGGAACTTGCGCCAGGATAGCCGTAAGGAAGGGTTCCCGTTCCCGTAGGTGTGGTAACCAGGTTAGAGAAGCTGGTGTTTGAGATGCCACCAACGGTAAACGTTGCACCTGGAAGACCTGTGACATAGAGTCCATCTCCAAACCTCACGTTGAGGTAGGTTGGCGAGAACTGCAGCGAGGCAGGGATTGTATAGCCAACATTCAAGGCGTAGGTGACTCCCGCCTTAAGCGCAGGGGTTTGACCTGCAAGAAGGTCAGCAACTTGGGCGTGAGTCGACGCATCTTCAATGCTCAGAGCATTGATTTGAAGACCTGTGGTGTCTTCTGCGTAAGCCACGCTAAGGTTGGGCAGCAATGCTGCGACGAATGCAACGGCAGCTAAAAGCAATCCCGCTACAATCCTTGCCTTACTTTTCATAGCACATCCTAACTAGAGCGATACAGAACCAATCACTTTCTTTCTTACTTATTCTTACGACGCTTAGTAATGCCAAGTGAAGTCATTACAGCGGTCATACCAGCGAGAAGTGCAGCAAGAGGTGCTGCAGCAGAAGCATCTCCGGTGTATGGAGTCTTCTGCTTCTTTTTCTTAGATGGCTTAGTTGGAGTGGAAGGAGTCTCTGGAGTCTCATCCTCTGCAACAGTAATAGTGAGCTGAATTGTGTCGTTATCAGTTGCAACAGCGTCCTTACCATCTGGCCACTGGACACCATTCCAGGTGAACGAGAAGACCTTGCGGTTGCCAGCTGCGGAATCAGCAATAGCGCTGAAGGAGCCGGTAACGGTGCCGACAGCGGTGAGCTGGGTGCCTGCAGCAACATTGGAGTCAATGGTGACGCCAGGAATGGTGAGCTTCATCCAGCCATCGTTGGCACTTGCCTCATCAACAATGCGCTCAAGGTCAGAGTACGTCCTAATGGAGGAAGGATCGCTGAGCTCAAAGGTGACGGTAACCGTACGACCGTTGACCTGAACATCGCTGACCTTAAAGCCACTACCAAAGTTGGAAGCCTGGATAGTGTTGGCATCAAGGTTGCTTGGAAGTGTCATTCCCTCAGGAACGGTCAGAGTTGCTGTGAACTTGAACTTGAGGTTGCTCAGCGTAATAGTGTCATGGTTGGTATTAGGGTAGGCGCGCTCAATGTTGTTCATCTGCTCTTGGATAGAGGAAGCAAGAATGGAACCAGTGAGGTTAAAGGTAGAACCTGCCTTCATAGTGATGACCTGGTCATGCTCGGTATTCTCGTCAGCAAGCATATCTGCAGGAAGGTTCATCTCAATTGGGTTGTTCACAATCAGAGTCTGCTGAATGCCGGTACCACGAGGGTCTCTGCTCGCAGCAATCTGAACGCCGTTCCAAGAAAGTTCGAACTTCTTGGTGACGTTGGTGACGGTGTTCTTTGCAAAAGATTCAAAGGTGCCAGTAAGAGTACCTGTAGCGGTGAGCTCCTGACCATTGGTTACCTGAGTTGGGTCAAGTGTGAGGCCATCAACAGTTACAGTAAGAGGTCTTGCAATCTCTGTGGTAGCTGCGTCGTCTTTGCCAACTGTCTCGACAGCGTCTTTGAGCTGCTTGTAGTTGGTGTAAGTGCCCTTGAGCTTCAGGGTAACGGTAACTTCCTGACCGTTCACAGAAACGTTTGTAACCTCAAAGAGATCACCAAGGCCAGAGGTGGTTACTGTTGGATTAGCTGGGACAATAACGCCAGCAGGAAGCGTGAGCTTTGCAGTAAAGGTAGAAGTTGTGCCAGAAAGCGTAATCTTGGTTAGGTCGTCGAGGCCGCCAGCAATGCCATTCTCAAAAGCGCTCATCTGATTAATGACGGAGGTAGCGTCAATAGCACCAGTAAGGCTAAAACTCTGGTTGTTGGAAACTTCCTTGATCTGAGTGGTGTTGCTCTGAGAATCACTCCACATATCAGCAGGAAGATCGCTAGTAAGCTCTACTCTCTGGATGGAAGGATCCTCTTTCCATTTGAGGTAGTAAGTGACGTCGTTGGTAAGCGTTGCGCCACCGTTGATGGTTGCAGGGGAGTTACCTGCAGCGTCAGTGAACCAGTAGTGATAGTTGTGACCAATAACAATGCCAAAGAAGGTCATTGGATCATCCGCGTTGTCCAGAATGTGGTTCTCAAAAGTTGCAATATTTGTGTAGGCAGTATTGGTGTTAGAGCTGGTAGGACTTGCAATTCCAGCAGTTGTAGCGCTAAGGGTGTTGCCACTGAGGTTCTGAAGCAGCGCATTGACGTTGGTCTGCTCAGCAACAGTTGGGTGAGTCTTGATAGTTGCAACTTCTCCGCCGTTTGCATCGGTGGTGATGTCAAAGACGTTTGGATTCTGCTTAAAGACGCTGTTTGCAGAGAAAGTACCACCATTTGCCGAGAAGGACACGGTAAGGTGCTGCTCTTCCCAGTCTGCGTACAAATCAACGGTATCAGTACCTGCAGGAACAGCAAGGCTGGAATTAGCCGCTACCTCATCGCCAGCGCCGTTTGCCTGAGTGGTCCAGCGCTTGAAGGTTTTACCTGCAATGTTGAAGTTGCTGTCGAGGTTGTTGACATCAGCGTCAGAGCGAACCGTTACGGTACGGCTAGCGTTGGTGGCAACGCGGTCAATGACAGAGACGCCGTTACCATTGTGGTACCTAACGTAAAGCCATGAGGTGTTGGCCTTCCAATGTGGATAGACTGTCATGTCAGAGGTGACCTGGGTATCAGCGGTGAACTGGTGCTCGGTACCAGCAGCGTCGGTGTAGTACCAGCCGTCAAACTCCTGACCACTTGCATAAGGATCTGCAGGTAGGGTAGTGGAGCCTCCTGCTACAGAAGAAGCAGTTGCAAGAGAGTTGCCACGCATAGCAAGAGCAGTCTTGTTAGCAGTAGTGCCGTCAGCAAATGTTGGGTTGATGCCGGTAACGCCTGGGGTATTGAGGTCAAAAGTAACGGTTGCGGCAGGTGCCCAAACGTGCTTCTGACCATCGCTTGAAGCATTAGCAACTGGGTAGGTATAGGTTGCTCCGTTAGCATTAATGAGGTTCAGAGAGTTAGTTGATGGGTCGGCAAGGGTAAAGAGCGAGAGAACCTCGTTGCCGTTAGCTGCGCCGTTTGTAGGGATAGTGCTACCAAAGCCACTGTTGTAGCTTGGTGCGTATTTGAGCAGGTAAGAGCCGCCAACAACGTTGTAGTTCTGACGAGTTTGGCCAGCGCCGTTATCGGAGTTCTTGGTAGCAGGGGTTTCTACCAGGCTGTTTCCGGTGAATTGGATGGAGCCGTTAGTCTGGGCTCCAAAGAGGGCGCCAGAGTTACGACCGTCTCCCTTAATGGTGGAGTTGTTAATGATGACGTCACCAGTGTTGACGTTAAGACCGCCAGTTCCAGCGTTGGTGAAGTTAAGGGTTGAGTTAGTAACGTTTACTGTTCCACCAGCTACACCAACAGAAATGCCAGAAGTTGAGCCAGCATTAGCATTAATGGTGGAGTTAACGATATTGGAAGTTCCCTGGATGGTCATGCCCGTCTGGCCCCAGAAAGATGGGTTAATGGTAAGGGTGGAATCATTCATGTTGAGCTGGTTGACGTAGAAAGTCTGACCAAAGCCTTCAACGGTAAGATCTGTGTTCCTAAGATTAAGGTTGCGAGCGTCATTCCAGGTACGAGCCTGTGAAGTTACTTTGATAGTAGCGTTTTCAAAGGTGACACCAGACTCAAAGAAGTTTGTATTGCTCTTATCGTCTGCGGTGATGGTAACGCTGTTCTTGTTGGTGCTGCCGCTAACGGTTCCGCCAAGGGAAATGCCACGAGTACCGCTGGAACCTGCGTTGTTTCTAAACACATAGGTACCATCGGTGATAGTTGAACCATCTTGTGCAGTTAGTGCGGTTTTGAAGCCGGACATGGTAAGAGTACCTGTGCCAGTTAGCGTTGAACCAGGTGACAGAACCAGACCGTCAATGCTGTTTCCAGTGCCAGTAAGCGTTGCGCCCTCAGATTCAATCTTGAGTGTAAGGCCAGAAGGAATAGTAACCGTAGAGGTCAAATCAAGGTTGCCTTTGAGGTGAATGGTGTAGATTGAAGAAGTTTCTCCCCACAGCTCCAGTGCTTTCTGGAGGGATTTAACAGGATCGGAGCTGGAGCCCTCGTTAGTATCGCTACCGTTGGTTCCGTCTACCCAGAGCTCAGTTGAGATGTAAGAAAGGCTTCTTGTAACACGGCGAGAAGATCTTTCTGCAGGAGCAGCAGTCTGCTCAGAGGTCTGCTGGTTGGAAGTAGCTTCTGCGTTAGTAGTGGTTTCAGCAGAGGTCTCTGCTGTTGCTTCAGAGGTTGAGGCAGTTGCATCACTTGTTTGAGTTGCTGCAACTTCTTGCGTCTGAGCCACTTCTTGAGTGCTAGCAATTTCTGCTAACGCTGAAGAAGGGACCAAAGAGAGCGCAAGTACCAAAGACATAGCTGTCTTTGCCCCTTTGCTTGCAAAGTTCTTGTTTTTTCTTTCCATACCTACCCCTAACAAATAGTGAATACCCCAACAAAATTTGAAATTAAATCTTGCGCTGAAAGTGATGCATCACGATAAGCACGATAGAGATAAATGACACATATTCAGAGCATTTTTCGTATAGATAATTATCTATTATTTTGGTAAAAATTGTTAGCTCAACCAGCGATTTTTATAGTTTGAACACATTTCAAAAAACGTCTTGAACTCATGTTATATAAATAATTTAATCAAAATATTTGGTACGCAGAAAAATAGCATTTAAATTGCTCTATTTTTAACGATTTTCTCGACATTTGTCATAAACGTGCAACGGATAAAAATTGCAATAGAAATGTATTAAATTTTAAGACAAATGTGAGTTATGCGGAAACTGAATAGTGGAAGCTGGATAGTTAACAATTTCATAAAATTTGAGCTTCAAAATTCTGAAGCAAGAGAGGCTGTGTACACTAAGAAAAAGACAGTTAAGAGGATGCACAATCTGCGCAAATAATGCGTGAGAGATACGTTTGAATGTGTTGAGCGGGGAGTTATGGACTTAAAAATTATCGATGACGCTTTGGACTTTGTAAAAGAGGTCTTCTCCACAGATTTTAGTGGTCACGATTACTTCCACACATTGCGTGTGTACAAAATGGCTGTAAGAATTGCGCAAGAGGAGGGGGCAAATCAAGAGATTGTTGCCCTTGCTGCGCTTTTGCACGATGTTGATGACATCAAGCTTTCTCCAGAGACGCATGAGCATAAGGATAGGGCTGTTGGTTTTCTGCGCCAGCATGCTGTCGACGAGGCCACTATCCAGGCAATTTGTACCGCAATCGATGAGGTTTCTTTCTCGGGAACAGACTCGGTAGTTCCTTCAACGCTTGAGGGTATGTGTGTTCAAGACGCAGATCGACTGGACGCGCTTGGTGCTGTTGGCATCGCACGTACCTTTGCCTATGGCGGAAGTCATGGTCGCGGTATGTATGACCCGGATGAGCCACCGACCCTTAATATGAGCAGTGAGGAGTATCACTCACACAAATCAACGTCGCTCAACCACTTCTACGAGAAACTCTTTTTACTGACAGACATGATGAATACGCGCAGTGGCAAAGAGCTAGGAAAAGCTCGCGAGAAGTACATGCGTGAGTATATTGACCAGTTCTTAGATGAGTGGAACGGTAAACGTTAAGATATAGTTTTTAGCTATATGAATTAGTTAAGTATTTGTATTTCACAAGTTAAGTGTTGATTGTCATACTGGTTTCTCATAAGCAGTTCTAAGGGGCTATAATGGCAATCAAAAATGATAAAACTACTCCACATCGCTTTGATGTTGTTGGTAGCTTTCTTCGTCCAGAAAATCTTAAACAGGCTCGTATTCAGTTTGAAAAAGGTCAGATTGATGCACATGAGCTCAAGCAAGTAGAGGACAAAGCTATTACAGAGCTTATCAAAAAGGAGAAGCAGGCAGGCCTTAAAGTCATCACTGACGGTGAGTTTAGGCGTGCAACCTGGCACCTTGATTTTATGTGGCCGTTCGAAGGTATTGGCCATGCGCCAACTAATACTGGACTTCCTTTCCACGATGAGACTGCAGAGATTGACGACACCTTCCTCGTAGGAAAAGTGGAGCTCACCAAAGAGCATCCCTTTATAGAACACTTCCGCTTTGTTCAGCAGTTTGAGGACGAGACAACCGTTGCCAAGCTTACTATTCCTGCACCTGCACAGTTTATTGAGCAGTTCATTATGCCCATGAACCGCGAGCAGACTAACAAGTACTATGCCAACGACCAGGACCTTCTTGAAGATATTGTTGCTGGCTACGGTGCGTTTATTAAGCAGGTATATGCTGCAGGCTGTCGTAATCTTCAGCTTGATGACTGCTCATGGGGCGTGCTGGTTGACCCACGTGCTGAGCTTTTCTTTGGCGCTGACCAGGAGGGTCTTAAGAGGATCAAGGCACTGCTCTTGGAGATTAATAACCGCGTTCTTGATGCAGCTCCAGCTGACTTGACTATTAACACGCACGTTTGTCGTGGCAACTTCCATAGTACCTGGGCTTGCGAGGGCGGCTATGACGATGTGGCCGATGCTCTTCTTGCTCAAGAGCACGTAAACGCTTTCTTCTTAGAATTTGATGATCATCGCTCTGGTGGCTTTGAGCCCCTGGCTTCTGTTCCAGCTGGTAAAAAAGTTGTGCTTGGTCTGATCACCACCAAGCACGCCCAGCTGGAAGAGAAAGCCAAGGTTATTGAGCGTATTCATGAGGCAGCTCAGTACGTACCTCTGGAGAACCTCTGTCTTTCTCCCCAGTGCGGCTTTGCAAGCTGCGAGATTGGTAACAAGCTCACCGAAGATGAGCAGTGGGCAAAGATTGCGCTTGTTAAAGAAATTGCCGAAGAGGTTTGGGGCTAAATATCAGTTGATTTACGGCTTGTCTGCGACTCTCATGCCGTTTACCGAAGAGTTTCTGACCATACGTTCTTCTCGACTCCTGTCCACTAAAATGGACAGGAGTTTTTTATTGGAGCTAGACTTCGGAGGCAGTATGCCAAGCGAGAAGACCCGCTGCTTGCACCTCGTAAAAATTTTCGAGGAAGAAACTGATGACGATCATGGTTTGAGCACGCCTCAGCTTATTGAAAAGCTAGCAGAGCGCGGGCTAAGCGTGGAACGTAAAACACTCTACGATGACATCAAATCGCTGCAGAATTTTGGCTACGACATCCAGTCTTACCAGCGCCATCCTGTTGAGTATGGCCTGGCAACCAGGAAGTTTCAGGCTGAGGAGCTCATGCTGATGGCAGACGCTGTGCAGTCATCAAAGTTTTTGACGGAGCGGAAAGCAAACAACCTAGTGAGTCTTATTGGAGAGCTGGGCGGGAAGTCGACCTCTGATACGCTCAAGAAGCGTATCCATGTTGAGGGTCGTATTAAGTCGCAAAATGAGTCTGTGTTTTATGCTCTTAATGCTATTCAGACAGCACTTTTGCAGAAGAAAAAAGTCTCATTTAAGTATCGCAAGAAGGGCTTTAAAGATAAGGTTATTGAAGAGCTTCCCGTAAGAGAAGAAACGCCTGTTCAACTTACGTATATTGACGATTTCTACTATCTTATTGTGTGGAACGATAAGCATCAAAACTTTGTCAATTATCGCGTGGACCGCATGTTTAGACTTGAGGTCTCTGATACTGACGCTACGGTTAACGAGCAGATCAAGCAGTTTGATATAGACAAGTATCAAGAGCGCGTCTTTGGCATGTACTCGGGCGAGGTTGTTGAGGTCACACTTCGTGTTAATGAGCGCGTGATGTGCTCGGTGTACGACCGTTTTGGCAAAAACATTATTTTGAACAATCCAAGTTCTGATGGAAGTACAGCTGACGTGCATGTTTCTGTAATGGAAGCTCCAACGTTTTACGGCTGGCTTGCAACATTTGGAACAGATATAGAACTGGTAGCTCCAAAGAAGACCAGACAGAAATATCAAGAGTACTTGAGCGGAATTCTTCAGAGCTACCAAACACAGAAAGGGACTAGCTAAACGGCGAAGACGGGCTAAAACGGACGGGCTAAAACGGACAGTTCACGAGTACCAATTAGCGAGCATCAATGACGTAAAGACCTGCTTTAACGAGAAGATGACCATGGTGATCACTGAGTTGCGTAATCTTGCAGGTAACAATGTTTTGATGTCCATAGAAG
>JABZHD010000180.1 GCA_015259045.1 Atopobium sp.
GTCCAGAATCTGCAACAAAATGTTGAAGACGTCTGGATGTGCCTTCTCAATCTCATCAAAGAGCAGGACAGAGTACGGACGCCTGCGGACAGCCTTGGTGAGCTCTCCACCCTCATCGTAGCCCACATATCCTGGAGGTGCACCAACCAGCTTAGCTACGGTGTGACGCTCCATATACTCGGACATGTCGTAAGAAAGCAGGGCGTCTTCGGAGCCAAACAGGAACTCTGCCAGAGCTTTTGCAAGCTCAGTCTTACCTACGCCGGAAGGGCCAAGGAAGATAAAGGAGCCGCCAGGGCGCTTAGGGTCTTTGAGAGGACTGCGGCTTCTGCGGATTGCCTTTGCAACCTTAACAACAGCCTCGTCCTGACCAACAACGCGCTGGTGAAGGATGTCTTCTGTACGAAGCAGTCTTGAAGCCTCGGTCTCGGTGAGGTTAGAAACAGGAACGCCGGTGATGCCAGAGACAACCTTTGCAATATCGTCCTCGTCAACGGTGACAATATTCTTGTCCAGCTGCTCACGCCACTCACTTTCTAGGCGATCCCTCTCTGCTACCAAGGATTTCTCCTGGTCGCGCAGACGAGCTGCCTGCTCAAACTCCTGAGCGCTTGCTGCCTCGGATTTCTGGGTACGTACGCGGAGAAGATCTGCGTCTACCTGGGCAATCTCTGGTGGAAGGCTCATCTTGTGGATGCGTGCGCGGGCGCCAGCCTCATCGAGGACGTCAATTGCCTTGTCTGGCAAGAAACGGTCCTGGATGTAGCGACTAGAAAGCGCAACAGCAGCCTTGATAGCAGCCTCGGTGTAGTGGACGTGGTGGTGCTTCTCGTAGCGGTCCTGAAGACCGTGGATGATAGAAATGGTGTCATCGTTGTTTGGCTCACCGATGTTGACAGGCTGGAAACGCCTCTCAAATGCAGCGTCCTTCTCGACATGTTTACGATACTCTTCTGCCGTAGTTGCACCAATGACCTGGATTTCTCCACGAGACAGCGGTGGCTTAAGGATGGATGCAGCATCGATGGAGCCCTCTGCGGAGCCGGCGCCAATGACGGTGTGAATCTCATCAATGAAGAGGATGTCATTCTTGGATTTCTCCAGCTCAGCAACAACCTTCTTCATGCGGTCCTCAAACTCACCGCGATACTTAGAACCTGCTACCAGACTTGCCAGGTCAAGCGTCCAGACCTGCTTTCCGCGCAGGATGTCAGGGACGTTGCCGGATGCAATGAGCTGAGCCAAGCCCTCAACAATGGCGGTCTTACCAACGCCGGGATCGCCCAGGATAAGTGGGTTGTTCTTCTGGCGGCGGGCAAGAACCTGCATGACACGCTCAATCTCGCGGTCACGACCAATGACAGGGTCAAGTTTTTTATCTGCAGCAAGCTTAGTAAGGTTGCGGCCAAACTGCTCCAACATGGAAGCGTCGTCATTTGCGTTAGGGCGCATCTGACCAGCGCCAACAGGCATGCCAAAGATGCCGCCTTCAATGCGAGGCTCTGCCATGCGAGGACCAGCTGGTGCATCTTCTGGAGTCTGGGCAACCAGCTCATCAACTGCGTTTCTTACGGCATCGCCCGAGACACCCATAGTACGCAGGGCATCCATAGCACGACCGTTACCCTCGGACACAATGCCCAAAAGCAGGTGTTCTGTTGCAATATAGCTCTGACCGTGGGTCATAGTTTCTCTGTACGCGTCCTCAAGCACGCGTTTTGCGCGAGGAGTAAACGGAATGTGGCCGCCAGGAATAGGATCTCCTGCGCCCGTGGTGAGCTCTTTTACGGTTGCCAGAGCCTCGTCATACGAGACCTCCAGCTTAGCCAGAGCCTGAGCAGCAATGCCCTCCCCCTCTTTGATGAGAGCAAGTAGAAGGTGCTCGGTACCAACATACATCTGGCCAAGACCGCGAGCCTCGTCCTGAGCCAAGCTCATGACTTTACGCGCTCTGTCAGTGAATTTATCAAACATGTGCTGAAACCTCTCAAAACTCTCTATATATTTCTGATTTATACCCAACAGAAGGCTCTGCAAACATACGACTCGCGTTGGATTTTTCTCCTCCGTACGAACCACACAAACGCCAGGCGAGAACCCCGTGCTGCACACCGCCGCAGCGAACTCCGCGGCTCCGCCGCCGCACACAAAAAGCCCGGTACCTGCAACGAGCAGATACCGGGCTGATACGTTTGTGCGCTGCGTGGGACAGCTAAGCTTCCAAGCTCTTAGCGCTTCTCGGGCTTGAGCTGTGGGAAGAGAAGGACGTCGCGGATAGAAGGCTGATCGCAGAAGAGCATCATCATGCGGTCGATACCGTAGCCGATACCGCCCGCTGGTGGCATGCCGTA
>JABZHD010000181.1 GCA_015259045.1 Atopobium sp.
GCACCACGACCTTCTCGACAGCTCTGTTTGAGCTGGTAGATAACGCGGACCAGCGCAAAAAGCTTTCTGAGGCTGCTGCCACACTTGACCAGCGCAGCGCCGCATCTCTTGTGGCTGACGCTGTGGAAAGTGCCGTTTGTGGCGCATAAAACATTCGGTTTTGCGTTAGAGTAAACATGTCTTGGTATGTCCAGGACTCAAACGATAACAATACTTGGAAAGGCTCTCTTATGGCAGATTCCATGGGCGAGAAGACCATCTCGCGTGCACATTTTATTGGAATTGGTGGCGCTGGCATGAGCGGAATCGCTCTTGTTCTACACGAGCGCGGCTGCACTGTTACCGGCTCTGATCTAAAGAGCTCGCATTATGTTAGAGAGCTTGAAGATGCAGGTATTCAGGTAAGCATCGGCCACACCGCGTCTACTATTGACGCTGTGATGCCTGATGTCATTGTTACCTCAACCGCAATCCCAGAGACAAATCCAGAGGTTATTCGCGCACGTGAGCTTTCCATTCCTATTTGGCCTCGCGCTAAGATGCTCTCGTATCTCTCACGCGGCCTCAAGACCATTGCTGTTGCGGGCACTCACGGCAAGACCACCACATCTTCCATGGTTGCAACCATGCTAGATAAGCTGGGCGCCGATCCATCATTTTTGATTGGCGGCGTTGTTGAGGGTTACGACACTAACGGCAAAAACGGCAACGGCCAGTACTTTGTCTGCGAGGCTGACGAGTCTGACGGTTCGTTCATGTTCCTTAACCCTAACGTAGTGGTAGTCACCAATATTGAGGCAGACCACCTTGACCACTATGGCTCTCTGGAGAATATCGAGAAGACCTTCTGTGAGTTTATGAGCCTGCTTGATAAGGAAGAAACCGTTGTTATCAACGGAGACAACCCGCATTACGTTGAGCTTGCTCAGTCAACCGGCAGGCACGTGGTCACGTACGGCTTTGATCCTAGCTGCGATTTTGTTTGCACGCAGGAGGAGAGAAAAGCTGGTATTGAGAATCCTCTGACCATCAAGACTCCTTCTGGCCAGACCATCTCTGTGGTGCTTCCTGCTAACCCTGGCAAGCACAATGTTGCTAACGCAACTGCTGCAATTGCTGTTGCTGATGCTCTTGGCTTTGATCTTGAAAAGGCCACAACAGCTCTTTCGCAGTTCAAGGGTGCACGCCGCCGCTTTACGCACGTAGGTGACATCAATGGTATTACCGTCGTAGACGATTACGGTCACCATCCAACCGAGATTGCAGCAACCATGTCTGCAGCTCTACCTCTTGGTTTTAAGCGCGTTGTTGTTGTCTTCCAGCCACACCGCTACAGCAGAACGCAGGACTTGGCAGATTCGTTTGCCCACGCCTTTGATGGCATTGACGTGTTGCGCGTCATGGATGTCTTCTCCGCAGGTGAGCTTCCTATTCCAGGCGTCTCAGGCAAGACGGTCTCTTCAAGAGTTCAGGCTGCCAATACTGTTCCTGACGTGCGCTATATCCCTTCTCGCCGTGATCTTATCGCTGACCTTCTTGATACGGTTCAGCCAGGAGACCTGCTGATTACTCAGGGCGCAGGAGACGTCACTCAGATTGGTCCAATGTTTATCCGCGCACTCAAAGAGCGTCTTCAGAGCAACTAGGGCCTTTGCTGTGAGCTTGTTTAACGCCTATGTAAGCCTTTCTGGGGCCCTTGATGCAACAATTAAGCAAGATGAGCCGCTAAGCCACCATACCTCCTTCAGGATTGGCGGTAAGGCGTCGCTCTTTGCTGCTGTTCACAGCCACGTGGCACTGGTGCGCGTGCTTGAGGTGCTTGCAGCTAATCGAGTTGATTGGGTGCTTCTGGGCAAGGGTTCAAACATCCTTGTCTCCGATGAAGGCTACAACGGCTGCGTTATTGTGCTCGACGATGAGCTTTCTACCATTTCAGTTGGCGAGAATAACCTCATTACTGCAGGTGCAGGTGCGCTTACGGCACGCGTTTGCAATGAGGCCATGAAAGCAGGTCTTTCTGGTCTTGAGATGTGTGCTGGTATCCCCGGAACTATCGGCGGCGCTCTTTCGATGAACGCAGGTACCAGGCATGATTGGATTGGTAAAGCCGTCCGTGATTGCGTGGTGCTAAAGCCTGGTAAGGGTCTTGTACGTTACGATGCCTCCGAGATTGAATGGGGTTATCGCTACACTACGTTTGCACCAGATGAGATCATTCTTGAGGCAACGTTTGCGCTGACAGCATCTAATCGTCCTAAAGTTGCTCTTGGCATGGATACACTCTTGCAGCGTAGAAGAAATACTCAGCCAACTGGTCAGCTTTGCTGCGGCTCTGTCTTTAAGAA
>JABZHD010000182.1 GCA_015259045.1 Atopobium sp.
CGCCAACGCTACTGCTGCCGAGGTTCACGCGGTTATCGAGCATGTCCAGGCCGAGGTCAAGCGCCAGTTTGATGTCGAGCTTCACCCAGAGGTAAGGTTCCTCGGAGAGTAGCACGCCGTATTCAAATTGCAATGTAAACCGCCTGTCTCGCAGTTTGAGGCAGGCGGTTTTGATGCGCGGTTTTGTTTGCAGAAAATCAGCCCGTTACCCCAGCTTAGGGATGAATGGCGGCAGACCGTTGTTGTCGGGCGAGATATTGCTGCTGACAAATCTCCTGGTAGCTGCATCAAAAGCCAGTTCCTCATTTGAGACAAGAGGGCGCAGATACGCAAGGGCCTTCTCGGTAACCCAAAGACCGTCGTCAGAAATCATTTCCGCAGGTACAGACTTCACGCGGTTGGCAATTTCCGAGATAGGAATGCACCGGATCTCAGCCTGGTACGGCACATCGCTGAGCCTTTGCAGGCCAATCATGCAGCCCGTTTTGTGAACAAGGAGCGCGTCAACTCCAGCTTTTCCCAGCTCAAATGCCTCGTCCAGGTCCGTTTTGCTAGATGAGTGCATGGCGCAGCGCTGCAGCGAGTTGAGGTTGATGCCTCTGATCTTGGCGTCAAAGTGCTTCTGGAAAAGTTCCGCCAGATAGAGGGCGTTTCCGGACTGATCTGCCAGGTGGCCGAAGGCGTCCATCTTCATGTGGCTCTTGTCCAGAAGTGTCGATCCATCAGGCCTTCTCACACCCTCGCTGATGACGATCACCACGCTGTTTTTGTGCTCAAACAGCTCTGCCGTCTTGCGCAGGAGTCGTTCTTCGTCGTATGCGACTTCGGGAAGCAGAATAAAGTCCGGAGCTTCTTCGTTTTTCTCGCGAGCAAGGGCTGAAGCCGCGCCCAGCCAACCCGCATCGCGGCCCATGGTCTCGACGATAGTGATGTTTGGCTTGCCGTACACCTCGGAGTCGCGCGCCAACTCGCGGACGATGGTGGCGATGTACCGTGCTGAGCTGCCAAACCCCGGGGCATGGTCGGTGCCCTCGAGGTCGTTGTCGATGGTTTTGGGGATACCGATGACGGAAACGTCGTTGTTGCGCTGGGCAAAGTAAGCCGCAAGCTTGTTAACGGTGTCCATAGAATCGTTGCCGCCAATGTAGAGAACGCCGTCGATTCCAAGGGAAGTCAGGCGGCATTCAATGTCCTGGTAGATGGGCGTTTCTTCGGTGACTTCCGGAAGTTTGTATCGACAGCTTCCCAGAAAGCTCGAAGGCGTTTTGGCGAGAAGTTCCACGGTGTGTTTTTGCTGGTCAGTGCCGTGTTGGTCTTCGACGTGCTGTTCAGCGCCGCATTTCTCGTCTGCAGCGTGTTTCTGCTGCTTTTCCTGCGGAAAGAACAAGTTGGTCAGGTTGGTATAGCGACCATTAAGAAAGCCTTCAATTCCATTTTGCATGCCGTAAATTGCGATGCCTTCTTCGTGCGCACGCGTGATAATTCCTGCAAGGGAAGAATTGATTGCTACTGTTGGACCGCCCGATTGACCGATAAGTATTTTTCTAATCTTACGCATGTAACTCCCTGTGATTCATTAGTTGTTAAGACAGAGGACGTTTGCGTTTGTATGTCGCAATCGTCTCCAAGATTGCAAGTTGCGCAAAAAGACATACGTTAAAAACTATACAAAGAAGGAATTACACGCGTTCTAACTGGACTTTTATGAGTACGTAGCCATACCGCTCGCAAAAAATTTCGTCGTGCGAGCGGTAGAAAATTGCTATTTAAAGTGGCAAGTTATTACATTTTTGATGCGTAGTACGCATGACTCGCATGCGATGCTCGGGGCACGCGTCGTGGTACTGATGTGGCGCTACGGTTCTGCTATGACAACTCTGCAAGAAAACGAGGGAGTCCGTCGGTGGAAACCGGCTCCTCCATGCCCGCGACAAGAGGACGCAGGTATGTCAGAGCAGCGTCGGTAACGTTGAAGCCGTCCTTGGAAATCATTTCTCGAGGTACAAGCTTTACCTTGTTAGCAACCTCGGCGACAGGGGTGGTGCGAATCTCCGTAACGTATGGGACATCCGAAATTCGGTGAACGCCAACCATAACACCCGTTTTACCTTGGAGAACAGCCTCAACTCCCGCGGCGCCGAGCGCCTCTGCTTCGTCCAAGTCAACCTTACTCGTAGCGTGCGAGGCACAGCGCTGCAGCGTATTGAGCTCAATGCCCCGAGACTTTACGCCCAGCTGATCTTTAGCCAGCTGCGATAAGTATGCCGATGTTCCAGACTGCGCTGCAAGGTGGCCAAACGTGTCAATTGCGAC
>JABZHD010000183.1 GCA_015259045.1 Atopobium sp.
GCTTATTAGCTTTGTTGTAACAAACATTGCTCCCAAATGGCGCTCGCTTGTGCGAGCGCCATTTGGGTTCATCTCACTTTTTATTTAAGCTCCGGATTCAGACGTGATAGCCGCCTGCTGCAAAGCGCTAGCTAGCTTCATCTTTAGCCGCTAACTACTGCACCTTTGTTGTGGCGACTTTAATCTTTTTTATTAAGGTCGCCACAACAGCCACAACAAAAGGAACTACAGTTACAAAAATGGCCCAAAAAGTGAAATACTGGTTCTCCCAAAAGGCGAAGTACGCTAATCGGCTGATTGGAATACATAAAAACAGCATCACGCCAGCTAAAATCAAGGCAGGAAGGTTCCCCCTTGATAAGTCTTCTTGTCTGATGCTCATTGCTGCCAGTACCGGGGCTAGGATGAAATACATAAGTATAGGAAACCCGAACTGAATCATCCTTCCTATCGATCTAGCAGGGAAAAGTGGCAGCCGCATCGGAAACGTTGACACCAGTACAAGAATTATATAAACCAGGCTGGGCCTTAAAGCGATAGGCACCCTTTCGAGGGTTACTTTGATGCCAATGATGCTGCTTTGAAGTAATAAAATCTTCATATTCACCCTTATTGATGTAATCCGTTATGTTTTCGGATATGTACCTATAGAACATAGTTTCAAGTACATAGTTTTTGAAATCCCATCCATCAACGGCGCCTCTTAACGTGAGCTAAGTTGCTTACGCAAGTGGCTTATATGCATCATCAACATTGATGTGGCAATACCCACCAGGATTCTTCTTTAGGTAGTCCTGATGATACTCTTCAGCAAGTACGTAATTATCTAGTGGCTCAACCTCAACGGCAAGCTTCTGACCAAACAGAGATTCCTGCTCAGACATAATGCGCTCAATTACAGCTAGGTCAGCATCGTTTGTGTAATAGATGCCGGTGCGATACTGCCTACCAACGTCGTTGCCCTGTTTATTGACCGAGAGGGGATCGATAACCCTAAAGTAATAGCGCAGGATGTCATAGAGGCTTACAACGCTCTGATCATAGGTTACATGCACTGTTTCTGCGTGATCTGTTGCCTTGACCTCCTGATAGTTGGTATCCAAGGTCTTTCCGTTTGCATAGCCAACCGTAGTTGCAGAAACGCCCTTAATTCTGGAGAAGTACTCCTCAAGACCCCAAAAACATCCACCTGCTAGATAAATTTCTGCCATAAAAGCCTCCTAAGGCTGAATTGCTGTTATAAAAGTTTGAAGTGACTTCGCTTTACTTCAAAGACACCTTCTTTGCTCAAAGAAGATATTACCGCGCTTAAGGCGCTTCTATCTACACCAAGATAATCGGCAAGTTGTTGACGATTGTAGGGGATATCAAACTCCGATGAACCCGCAGCTTGTGAGCGTGTATTCAGGTACGCCATCAATTTGCCGCGAATACTTTTTGGAGCAGCATCTTGAATACGACGGCTCAACATGATGTTTTTCTGCGCAATAGAAGCCATAAGGTTTCTGGTGATAATATCCACGCCGCCGCAGATATCACAGGTTCTGGTAGTAATCTGTCGCAGGTCAAGCAGTAGAATCTCCGATTTCTCGGTAGCGACTACCGAGGTCAAAAGCGGTACGTTTCCAAGAGCTGCATATGCCTCTCCAAACGTTTCTCCCGTATGGAAGGCCCCCATCACAGAAATGTTACCTTGAGCATCTGATCCCTCAACATGAATAGCGCCGGAGACAACAATGCCAAACTGATGAGCTTTATCGCCGGCACATAGAATAATCTCTCCAGGCTCATAGGTACGCACCGTCGCACGTAGATGCTTCAGCAAAGCTTCAAGCTGCTCTGGCTTTACCTCTTTAAACACCACTGTGTTGAGCAAAAACGAAGGCTTAATATCCTGTACGTTCATCAACGCTCCAAAAATTTCGTCATGAAAATCGTTTTGTTGTAATTACAACATACCTTATTCCACATTCCTGTAATCATGAAACCCAGAAGAGCAAATCTCTTCTCGCTATATGGTTTTATGGAGAGGAAAAATAGTGGATAACAAGATGTTCTGTTTCCAGTGCGAGCAGACTGCTGCTTGTACTGCATGTACCGGCGCCGCTGGCGTTTGTGGCAAGCCTTTTGACGTCGCATTTGCTCAGGACGAGCTCACCGGCGCTCTGGTTGGTCTTTCTCGTACCGAGCTTGCTGCTGGCAAGCGTTCTAACCGCGCAGATCAGCTGATTGTTGACGGTCTGTTCACCTGTATCACCAACGTCAACTTTGACAAGGGTGCTGT
>JABZHD010000184.1 GCA_015259045.1 Atopobium sp.
GTATACAGCAGCGTCATCACTGCACCACCAATCGCGCCATTCATCAGAAGAGTAGCGCGTGCCGCCCTTGCTTGCATCTTCAGAAAGAGCAGCACGGGTGAAGGTAATGGGAGCCCAGAGAGACTCAGTCCAGACCCAGATGGTCAGGTCTTTGAGGTCCTCGATATCAGGGGATTTGAGACCCCAAGAGATATTGCCGGTCATACGGTAGGGCAGAAGCGTCTTACTTGTTCTAAAGCGAATTCCAGTCTCTTTGAGTTTCTCGCGAGCTTCATCTCTGTCTTGCCAATTTTCAAAGACAACTGAGAAGGAAGATGCATTACCTTCTGGCTCAATGACACTATGAGCTGGGAGGGAAGAGGCAACGCCGTCAAAGTCTTGGCGGTAGGAATTTTGAATGTAGATAATAGGCTCAGTTAGAGTCTCTTGAACCGTTGAGGTAACAACTGAGCGAATCTGTGGATTGTTCTTCCACTTTTCTACCAGGTTGTTTAGAAACTCTTTGTATTGCGGCAGGTCAAAGTACCAGCTTGGTGCAGGACGAAGCTCTGGCGTGGTGCCGGTGAGCTGAGACACAGGAGCAATGAGCTCCTCTGGATTGAACTGATGACCCAGGTCGCATTCTTCTGCGTAAGCCTTCTCTGACTTGCAGCCCTTAATAGGGCAACGTCCATTGACCTGGCGACCATTAAGGAATGTGTGAGCCTCGGTATCGTAAAACTGTTTAGTTGAGAGCTTGGAAAGTTTACCGCGCTCGTAGAGGCGGTGCATGATGCTGTCAGCCATCTCTTCGTGGATCTTTGCAGCGGGTTCTAGCGCGGAACCGCCGTAGAAATCAAGCGAGATATTGTAGGCGTTAAGAGCGCTTTTCTGCAGGTTGTGATTATGATTTACGTAGTCAAGGATGGTGCCCTCGTAACCCTCTTCTTCAACCTTTTTGCGATAGCCCTCTGCGATAGGAGAGCCATAGCAATCAGTTCCCGAGATAAACAAAACGTTTTTCTGGCCAATACGATCTCTTAAGAAACGAGCAAAGAAATCTGCTGGGACAAAGACGCCCGCAATATGTCCAAAGTGGAGATTCTTGTTACCGTAGGGCATACCACCGGTAATGACAGCGCGCTTAGGAAAATGAGGGCGGTTGTTCATGTCGTAGCTTTCGGCCATGGATACCTCGCAGTTGGAATTAGTAGATTACGCAAATTATCTTCTTATTCTAATCTTTTTTGATTCACTACACGAATAGATTCAGAAGTCGATACTATAGTGAGTAGAAATTATGTAAGGAGAGTTTGTGGGAAGAAAAAAGCCAAAGACAAGCCTTGAGTTTGTTCTAAAGGATCCACCAAAGTCTGTGGTGACGCCCTTCCTTGTGGCTGACCTTGCACTTTTGCTTATGTTTGTTTGTCATATTCCGCTGATGGTTATGGGAGAGCTCCCAGCCAATGACATCCTTCCAGCCGTGTTGGGTCTTCTTGGAAGCATGTTGGCAGGTGGCTTGATCCTTGTGTGGATTACCCGCGTCAATAAGCGAGATTTTAGGTCTTTGGGTCTTCGAGTAAGCTCCTGGCCAGGATTTATGCGCGGAGTTACCTTTGGCTTTTTGATGGTGCTGTTTACCTTTGGCTCTATCATGCTCATTGAAGGCTTTGATTTTAACTTCAACGCTTCCTATAACATTTTTGCTGCTCTCTTCTTACTTGTGGCAACCCTTATTGAGTCCGCAGCAGAAGAAATCTTGTTTAGAGGTTACCTACAAACTGGTGTTGCAGCTAAGAGTTCTTTCCCTGTAGCGCTTGTGCTTCAAGCAGTGCTCTTTACCGCAACGTATGGACTAACGCCTAACATCTCTATTGCCGCAGCAATCTCAGTCTTTTTGATGGGCATTCTCTATGGCTTGGTGTTTTGGCTTACCGATAATCTGCTCATGACCATTGCTATGCACTTTATCTGGAACTTTGTAACCGGCCCTATTCTGGGCATCTCGGTTACCACTACGCTTCTTCCTACCACGCTCTTAACAGCGTATCCTGCAGCATCTGAGTTTATCTCGGGTTGCGCCTACGGTATCGAAGCAAGCGTTGTTACCATTTTTGTATGCCTTGCTGCCTGCGCTATAGTAGGTTGGAAATGTTATAAGGCACAAGGCGAGAAGAACTAATGGCTTCAAACATGCTTCAGTCAATTGAGACTCTTTCAGTAGAGCCAGGAACACCGCTGCTGCTTCATGCATGCTGCGGACCATGCTCGCTTGAGCCTTTA
>JABZHD010000185.1 GCA_015259045.1 Atopobium sp.
CTCTTCCTCAAGCACTACGCCTGCCTGACGAAGACGCTCAATAACGGCAACATTTTCTGGTATCGAGAAGAACTCGTGTACAGATTCTGCAATCTTGGGGCCAATACCTGGGATTTCAGCGATTTTCTCGACAGGTGCTGTAGCAAGCGCCTGAATAGAGCCAAACTCCTGAGCAAGCAGCTCTGCGACGTTAGCACCAACGTGCCTCATGCCAATACCAAAGAGCACGCGTCCAAGACCGCGCGTCTTTGATTCCTCAACCTTTGCCATAACCTTCTTGGCAATAGTGTGACCCACAGGAATACTATCGCCAGAAAGGTGATCTGCAGTATCAGTATCGTAGACACGACCTGTAGGCATGTTTGCCAGCGTTTCTTCAGTGAGCTTATCGTAGAAGTCGGCTACGTCAGAGAGGACGCCTTCTTCAACCATACGGTTAATAAGCTCGTCACCAAGGCCGTCAATGTCCATGGCCTTACGGCTGCCCCAGTGAATCAGACGCTCAACTGCCTGAGCAGGACAATCAATAGAGACGCAGCGGAAGGCCACCTCTCCCTCTTCTTGAATAACAGGGCTGCCACAGCTTGGGCAGGTAGCTGGCATCTGGAACTCAACAGCATCTGCAGGTCGAAGACTTAAAACTGGTCCTACAACCTCTGGAATGACATCTCCTGCCTTGTGGACAATGATGGTATCGCCCTCGCGCACGTTTTTACGACGAATCTCGTCAAGGTTGTGGAGGGTTGCACGTGCAATGGTAGAACCTGCAACAGTAACGGGATCAAACTCAGCAACAGGTGTAAGCACGCCCGTACGACCAACCTGAATACGAATTTCTCGCAAAACGGTCTGCTTTTCCTCTGGTGGGAACTTAAATGCAATAGCCCAACGAGGAGCGCGAGAAGTAAATCCTAGAGCCTCTTGACTCGCAAATGAGTCAACCTTTACTACCACGCCATCAATGTCGTAGTTAAGATCTCCTCGCTGCTCAAGAGCTTGCGCACAGAAATCGTGGACCTCCTGAGCGCTCAGGCAACGACGAGCATGAGGATTAACATTAAAGCCGCAGCTACGAAGCCAGTTTAAGAACTCCCACTGACTGTGAACATCAAGAGGACCCTCATCGGCTACTGCGTAGATAAAGGTCTCAAGGTCTCGATGAGCGGTAATCTTTGGATCCTTCTGACGTAAAGAACCAGCAGCTGCATTTCTTGGGTTAGCAAAAGGCTGTTTACCAGCAGCATCCGCATCCTCATTTAAACGAATGAAGGAGTGCTTGGGCATATAAACTTCGCCGCGGACCTCAATACTCTGGTTAAGGCCTCTATTCTCTACCTGCTCAAGACCAGCCAACGCAAGCTCTCGGGGGACGTCAGAGATAGTCAAAACGTTTGCCGTGACGTTTTCTCCCGTGCTACCGTCGCCTCGTGTAGCAGCACGTACAAACTGACCATCACGATACGTGAGTGCAACACCTAAGCCGTCAATCTTAAGCTCGCAGGTATATGCCACAGGATTAGTGGGCGATGCGCCAAGAGCCTCATCAGTTCTGGAAAGCCATGTATCCAGCTCTTCCAGATTCATGGCATCGTCCATGGAATACATACGAGCAGCATGCTGGACAGGCTCAAACTGCTCAGAAACATAGCCGCCTACGCGCTGGGTATAGCTATCCTCGGTTACAAGCTCTGGATAAGCTGCCTCAAGCTGCTGAAGCTCAATAAGAAGGCGGTCAAACTCAGCGTCAGTAAGCTCTGGATTATCAAGGGCATAGTAGGCATATGCCGCATGATTCAAGATTCTATTGAGCTCTGCCGCACGAGCGATATCTTTTGGCGAAAGTGCTGCCATTACAACTCCAAACATAAAAACGTAGGTGCAAGAAATCTTGCACCTACCAGGTATTTATTTGCGTCCTCTTAAGGTTCTACCAAGGGCCTTAAGGGCTTCTCGCCTTGCGCTGCCATATGGTGCAAGAGGGTCAATAATCTTGCGCAGAGGACTTGCATCAGAAAGCGCACGCTCGTGGAACTCCGTGACATCTGCGTCATTTCTGGCGCCTGGCACCATGTCCTGAATAATAACCTCGTAGAACGGAGTGTTGCGCGCGTACTTCCAGAAATAGGAAGCCATGTCGCAACTGGCGTTCTGCCAAGGCTTAATAGCACCAGCAAAGTGAACAATCTTTGGGGCACGACGTGCTGCCTGATAGTCATCAAAAACGCTATTTGGTGCCATTGGATAGAGT
>JABZHD010000186.1 GCA_015259045.1 Atopobium sp.
CTGCGCACGTAGAGAAGGCGGCAAACTCTGTTTCTGGTGTCTCTGAGGCTCGCGTTAATCTGCTTAAGAATTCTATGGAAGTTGATTACGACGGTAATCCAGATACCCTCAAGCAGATTTCTGACGCAGTAAGCAAAGCAGGCTATGAGGCAACACCTCGTAGCGACAAAAAAGATTCTGCTGCAACTACTAAGGCAGATGCTACCGATGCTTCAGAAAAGGCGGTAAAGCAAAAGAGGATTGAACTTATCTCCTCAATGGCGTTTGCCATTCCACTGTTCTATCTTGCTATGGGTGATATGATAGGAGCACCTGTTCCGCCTGCTGTTTCTGGTATGAATGGCATGATGAACTTGGCTCTTACCGAACTCTTGCTTTGCATTCCTATTCTGTTTATTTGTCGCCACTATTTTGTTGGTGGATTCCGCTCATTGCTGCATGGCGCTCCTAATATGGACTCGCTCATTGCGCTGGGCTCAGCAGCGTCGTTTGCCTACAGTGTTGTCAGTTTGTACCAGATGGCAAACGCTTTTGTTGCAGGAGACATTACTGCAGCTCACCAGGCAATGCACGGCATGTACTTTGAGTCCGCAGGTTTGATTCTTGCTCTGATTACCTTGGGTAAGTTCTTTGAGGCTCGCGCAAAAGGTCATACCACAGGTGCAATTAACGCACTTATGAACCTTGCCCCAAAGACTGCTATTCTCGTCAAAGACGGTGTTGAACAAGAAGTTCCTGCAGATACCGTTGTGGTTGGAGACGTGCTTGTGGTAAGGGCTGGTCAGTCAATTCCTGTTGATGGCCAGCTCATCGAGGGAGAAGGATCTGTTGATGAGTCCGCGATTACCGGAGAGCCCGTTCCTGTAAGTAAGACCGTTGGCGAATCCGTGACAGGTGCTACGGTATCTACCGGCGGCTGGTTTAAGATGCGTGCCACCGCTGTTGGCGATGACACTACACTTGCAGGCATTATCCGCCTGGTTGACGAGGCAACAAGCTCCAAAGCACCTATCGAGCGTCTTGCTGACAGCATTGCTGGCATCTTTGTACCTGTTGTCATTGGAATTGCGCTGGTAACCTTTGCAGCATGGTTTGTCTTTGTGGCACCTGGTGACTTTGCGGTTGCTCTCTCGCACGCTGTTGCTGTTCTGGTTATTTCGTGCCCTTGTGCACTTGGTCTGGCAACACCTACTGCCATCATGGTAGGCACTGGTTTGGGCGCTTCAAATGGCATTTTGGTCAAGTCTGCCGAGGCGCTTGAGGGCGCAGTCCGAGCAACCGTGGTTGTTCTTGATAAGACCGGAACGCTCACTGAGGGCAAGCCGAGCGTAACTGATGTCCTTTGTGCAGGTGGAACTTCCGAGCAGCAGCTGCTTGAGTACGCATATGCGCTTGAGCAAAAGAGCGAACATCGACTTGCGCAGGCAATTGTTACGTACGCTCAAGAGAAGCTTGGAGAGTCTGCAGGCAGCTTTGTTGACATACAGGAGTTCTCACAGGTTGCTGGTGGTGGCCTTACGGCAAAGGTTGGCGAGAAACGCCTTGTAGCAGGAAACGCTCGTCTTATGGAGCAGGAGGGCATCAGCACACAAGAGCTGACTTCTCAGGCTCAGCAGCTAGCTGAACAGGCAAAAACACCGCTGTACTTTGCACTTGAGGGTAAGCTTCTTGGTGTTATTGCTGTAGCCGACAAGGTAAAGCAAACTAGCGCTTCCACCATTGCTCGTCTTCGTGCTATGGGCGTTAAGTCTGTCATGCTCACTGGTGATCAGGCAACAACGGCAAACGTCATAGGTAAGGAGCTTGGTGTTGACCAGGTTATCTCTGATGTCTTGCCAAGCCAAAAAGAGTCCTACATTAGGCAGTTCCAAGACGCTGGAGAAAATGTTGTTATGGTTGGCGATGGCATCAACGATGCTCCAGCGCTTGCGCGAGCAAACGTGGGAATTGCAATTGGTGCAGGTACCGATGTTGCTATTGAGTCCGCTGACATTGTTTTGATGAAGTCTGATCCAGCTGATGTTGCTACCTCAATTGAGCTTTCTCGCGCCACCATGACCAACATTAAAGAAAACCTGTTCTGGGCTCTGTTCTATAACACCATTTGTATCCCTGTTGCTATGGGTCTGTTGTATCCATTTGGCATTTCGCTGAACCCTATGATTGGTGCAGCCGCCATGGGC
>JABZHD010000187.1 GCA_015259045.1 Atopobium sp.
ACTTACCAAAGAGGCTCAGGCATTTGGTTCGGTTGATAGGCTCTCCAGAGTCCTGACTGTTCTGGGCGACGCTGCAAATCAGATGCGTACCGCCGTGAACCAGCGACTTGTTCTGGAGGTTGCATTCACTAAGCTGGCGCGTCCTAACACGGAGCTTTCATTGGAAGCACTGGCCGATAGGGTAGCAGTTCTTGAGCAGCAGCTTGCAAACGGTGTTGTTGCGGCTCCAGCTGTCGAGAAACCCGCAGCTTCCGCACCTGCTCCAGTAACGCAGCCAGCTCCTGTTGCCGCGCCGGCTCCCGTCTCTGAACCCGCACCAGCGGCGGCTCCAGCTCCGCAGCCAGCTCCAACACCGCCGCCTGCACCAGTACCCGCACCCGTGGCGGCTCCAGCACCCGCAGCTGCACCTGCGCCACAGCCTGCACCAACACCACAACCTGCGCCTGCTCCAAAGGAAGTTGACCAGGCAGACGCACTTCTCGTCAGACAGTGGAAAGAAGTCGGCAAGGTTTGTGCGTCCAAAAATGCTGCTCATGCAGCACTGCTGGTCAGCTCAACGCTTGAGTCCGACGACGGCTCTGAGCTGGTAGTTACGCTGCCCAAGGGCTCCTCGTTTGCCATGAGGATGCTCAGTGCGCCAGCAGTTTCCGAGTTTGTAAAAGAGTGCGTTGCCCAGGTCATGGGCCCGCGCCGCATCAAATATGTTGAGTCGAGCCTTGCCGCAACGGCAATCTCTCGAGAAAAACGTGCAGCTCAGGTGCCGGCTCCGGCTCCTGCACCCGCGCCTGCAATTCCAGTGGCTCCTGCTGCGCCCGTCGCACCAGCTCCTGAGCCAGTTGTGCAGCCCGCTCCTGCCGCTGTTCCCGCTCAGGTACCTGCTCCAGCATCTGCAGCTCCCGTTGCACCAACGCCAGAGGCGTCATATCCGATGCCTTGGGATGAGCCTGCGTCTGGCAGTGCGCCTACTGAGGCTCTCGACTACGATCAGGTACCTTACAGCGATGACGATGTAGCTGCAGTTATGGACAACTCTGTTGAAGACGCTGCTCCAGCTCCAGTTGCGCCTGCTCCTGTGCCAGCAGTTCCAGCTGCGCCTACGGCTCCGGCCACGCCAGCGCCTGCACCTGCAGCACCTAAACCCGAACCAGTTTCGGCTCCAAAGCCTGCTTCTGCACCAGCCTCGCCAGAGGACATCGCTGCTCGTTCAGCGCTTCCACCAGAGCTCAACAGTGTGGCGGATATGCTTGAGAAGGTATTTGGACCAGCGGTTTCTTTGTCGGTAGAGAAGAAGCTGGATGCCGAAACTCCCGTAGACCCTGCAAACAACTAGAACTTCTCGCGATATTCTC
Organism: Atopobium sp.; assembly: GCA_015259045.1. Classification (GTDB taxonomy): domain Bacteria; phylum Actinomycetota; class Coriobacteriia; order Coriobacteriales; family Atopobiaceae; genus Lancefieldella. The sequence continues at coordinate 1,350 of JABZHD010000187.1, forward strand.
GCGATATGACGCTTTGGTGCATGGCCCCTCATGCGCCAGCGCAAAAAGCGCAACTTGTCTAAAATAGATACGACGATAGGAGAACATATGGCACGTGGTGGATTTAACATGGGCGGCATGAACCGCAATCAGATGATGGCTCAGGCTCGTAAAATGCAGGAGCAGCTGCTGGAGGCTCAGCAGAAGGCTTCCCTTATGCAGGCAACCGCAAGTGCTGGTGGCGGCGCTGTTAAGGTAACCGCATCCGGCGACCTGCGCTTGACCAACATTACCATTGATCCTGAGGCAATTGATCCTGAGGATATCGAGATGCTCCAGGACATGATTCTGGCAGCCGTAAATGATGCTCTTGAGTCTGCCGAGTCTCAGGCATCTGCTCAGATGAGTGCAGTAACTGGCGGACTGAATATTCCAGGACTGTTCTAATTCATGGCGTTTGATACCACAAATGATGGTCGCGCGCTGCAGCGTTTGCTTGACGAGTTAGGTCGACTACCAGGCATTGGTCCAAAGTCTGCTCAGCGCATAGCCTACCATCTTCTAGAGGTTGATTCCGAGGAGGCTCGCCGTTTGGCGCAGGCCATCTTGGAGCTTAAGCAGCAGGTGCATTTTTGCCCTATCTGCTTCAACTATGCAACGCGTGACGAATGCGACATCTGCCTGGACTCTTCTAGGGATCGCAGTAAAATCTGCGTGGTCTCTGAGCCTAAGGATGTCTCGGCAATCGAGCGTACCGGTGCGTTTCACGGCCTCTACCATGTTCTGGGCGGCGTAATCTCGCCTATGGATAAGATTGGACCCGAGCAGCTTCATGTGCGTGAG
>JABZHD010000188.1 GCA_015259045.1 Atopobium sp.
GCTCTTCGAATAGGAAAAGCCACCGATGCGCTTGTCGCATCGGCACCAAACCTTGCAAGCAACTTGAGCGATGCTGGGGTCTTCTTGAGTACCCTTCTGGATTCACTGAAGCTCATCTGTGAGGGAAAGGACAAGAGTTACGTCTATTCAGCAAAGTTGACCCGACTGAAGCGCGATATTGGTTCTGAGGCTCTTGTGGCCGAGAAGCTTGATATTGGAGCAGAGCTGGCAGAGAAGTGGCTGCCGGAGACGCATTCCGTTGTGTTTACCTCGGCGACCATTGCCGTTGGAGATGATTTCTCGCATTTTGAGCACGCTGTTGGCCTGGATAGAGGCTCCTTTGAGCACAAGAGCCTGCACTTAGAGTCAAGCTTTGATTACGAGAATCATATGGGTGTCTTTGTGGCTGAGGATATGCCTGCGCCAACTGATCCGGGTTACTTGGATGCTCTGGAAAAGCTGCTGTACGACGTTCATGTTCAGATGGGCGGCTCGGTGCTGACGCTCTTCACTAACAGACGCGACATGGAGCGCCTCTTTGAAGCGCTAGAGCCTCGCTTGAGTGAGCGTGGCCTTAACCTTGCCTGCCAGGAGCGATCTTCTTCCGCGCGACGCGTTCGCGAAAAGTTCCTAGCCGAGAAGAACCTCTCGCTGTTTGCTCTTAAATCGTTCTGGGAAGGCTTTGACGCTGCGGGAGATACGCTGAGGTGCGTAGTAATCCCTAAGCTTCCGTTTGCAAGCCCTAATGAACCACTGGTCAAAGAGCGTGAGGTGCGAGAAGACCGTGCGTGGTGGCGCTATTCTCTGCCAGAGGCGGTAATTGCAACCAAACAGGCTGCTGGCCGCCTTATCAGGAGCGCTGAGGACAAAGGCGTTTTGGTTCTTGCCGATTCCAGGCTTGTGTCCAAGCGATATGGCAGCTCGTTCTTGAAATCGCTGCCTAACAAGAACTACCAGCGTGTTTTGACAAAGGACGTCTCCGAGCAAATTGCTAAGTGGCGAGAAGAACACGACGCTTAGCGGCATTAACAGCTACTAAATTGGCTTAAAGTTGCTCTTCTGCAGCAAGTTGAGATGCAGCGTAGGCGCGCATTGCTTGCGTCACGGTCTGGTCTTTGGTTGTTACTTTTCCCTTAAGGGCAAGTAAGCGTTGTAAAAGCCACGTTCCGCCGTAATAGGGGATAGTTGCTTTAATCTCTGTGGCATTGCGTTGACCGCCAACCGTTTTGAGGCCAGGCCACGAATAGTGTGTAAGAGTGCTTTTATCAAGAAAGACAAGCTCTACTAACTGCGATTTTTCCGGCACAGAAGATTCTTTTACCCTTTCTGCAAGTTTTAACTGCTCCAATGAAGCGGAGCAGGCTTCAATGCGGTCCATGCGGTTGACTCTAAAGACCCTTTGCTGCTCGAGGTCTAAATCAATTCCCTCGATAAGCCAGCCGTTCTCTCCGTATGACAATTGATGGGGAAGAACGTTTCTCTGGCTGATTGCAGCTTCTTTATTGCCTTGAGCTTCCACAAACGCCATCTCAGAACGATAGACAAATGAAATAATTTGTGACTCTGCAATTGCATTTGAGCAGGTGAGGAATGTGTCTACTTCTTTAGTATGGCTTTTAGAGACACGTGAAACTGAAGCATCATCTGATGAAGAGTCTGCCGTATATGGAGACTTCAGAAGTTTCCAAAAAACACTTTCTTGGGGTAAAGCAAGTGTTGTAAACGCCTCCTTAAGCGCTAACGTTTCTTCGCCCGTTAAGACAAGCCTTCGGGTTTTAAAGGGAGACTCTCCGACGAGTGTCAAAGTATCTTGGTCGCCAGTAAGCGGGAGGGGAAGATAGCCATTCTCGTCCGTGAGCTGCAAAAGCTCCGTCAGAATGGCAGCTTCTTCTGAGGAGATGCCAAACCGCGACTGAACCGCGCTTAACTCAATCGCATCAAAAGAATCTCTAAATGCAGCGGCAAGCAACACGAGTTTGTAGACGGCTGAAGAAATGTTTTTTCTTCCAAAAGAGGTGTTTTTAACGGCCATTGACAACCTCGCTTAAAGACTCTTTCCATTTTGCGAGAAGAGACTCTGGAGACCTTGGAATCAATCCATGAGCAAGAATCCAAGATAAAGCAGTG
>JABZHD010000189.1 GCA_015259045.1 Atopobium sp.
TTATCAAAAATTCGAGAAAGATCCTCTTCAGGAATACCGATGCCATTATCTTTAATGAAGAGAGTGGTTGAAGTAGTTCCCTCACGTGGCTCTGAGACAGAGGCAGAAATCCAAACGTTCTTCTCGCCAGGTGCAAGCTCTGGATTTGAATACTTTGCAGCGTTAATCAGGAGCTGTCGCAAAATAAACTCAAGCCACTTTGGATCAGCCTTGACCACCTGGGCCAAGTCATCAAAATGCGGAGAAACGCCAGCGTCAATAAAGACACGTGCGTTGTTTTTAAGGGCATCTTTGACAATGGACTGCAGATTGACGTCTCTAATAGAAAAATCTCGATCTACGGATGCACTGCGAGCATAAAAGAGCGCCTGCTCTACCAGCGATTCAATCTTAGTGAGCTGTGTTTGCACGTCATCCATAGGCAGCGATGGATTATTTTGAGCAACCAAATGAGCTGCAGCAATGGGAGTCTTAATCTCATGCACCCACATCTCAATGTACTCACGATATTCCTTTGATCGCATATGCTCATCAGCAAGCTGGTCCATCATAGACTTTGACATGCTTGAAAGTGCGTCTTTAAAAAGCCGTTCTTCCAGCGTTGAAGGCGTATCCAGCATAGTAGGGACCAGATAGCTCTCTTTATCAGTTGCTGCTAAATTCTCAGCAAGCTGCTGGTAAAACCAACGACGATGAAAATAATCGGCTAATAGTGCAGCTGTTCCCACTACCCATAAAACCAGAATACAGTAGGCAATAGCAAACACGTTAAGTCCAACACCTTTAAGCATAAAGCCAATCAACGTGCTGCTAGCTATAAGCGCAAGAAAGAAAATAGTTCGATTTTTTAGATACTTGAGAAACGACATAGCAGCCTACTCAATAACGTAGCCAAGCCCGCGGCGTGTCATGACAAAGTCCTCAACGCCAATGCTTGCAAGAGTATTTCTGAGGTGGCTAATGTTTACCGTCAACGTATTGTCATCAACAAACTCGTCCGACTGCCACAGTTCTTCTTGAATACGCTGGCGAGAAACAACCGTTCCCGCGTTTTGCATCAAAAGTGAAAGTATTCTGAGCTCGTTTTTGGTCAGCTCGACGCTCTTCTGATTTGCAGAAACTTTGCAGGAAGAAGAATCAAGCGTCACACCTGCATGTGAAAGCTTTGTTCCTGTTGTGACATCGCTATTTGCACGCCTCAAAACCGAAGTAATGTGCATAAGCAAAATCTGAGTGTTATAGGGCTTGGCGATAAAATCGTCCGCTCCTAACGAGAGCACCATAAGCTCATCAAGGTCAGTATTTCTGCTGGTAACTACAATGATAGGAACGTTTGAGAGCTGTCGTACTTCTCGACAAATCTGTTGTCCGTCAATGCCCGGAAGGTTAAGGTCAAGCAAAACCAAGTCTGGATGTGCGGCAATAATCTGTTGAGGTACTGACTCAAAAGACGAGAGAGCCTGGGCCTCAAAGCCGTTTCTTTGTAGCAGGAGCACCAGCTCTTGCTGAATCTGATGATCATCCTCTACTACCAGGATTTTTGTCATATGTGCTCACCTCCTGCTGTGCTATGCAAGCCCTACAAAGCGTTGGGCGTTTTCCCACAGTATGGTATACGTCTTCTCTTTGGGGATATCAAGTCGCTGCCAACGAAGCTCCGCCAAGCGCTCAACCGTGTGCACCACCATCGCTGGCGTGCACTCCCCTCCGCGCAAAGGCTCTGGGGCCATATAGGGGAAGTCCGTCTCTGAGAGCAGTTGCGCCTCTGGACAGGAAATCATTGCAGCTCGGATATCATCAGAGCGCTTAAACGTTGCTGCACCACCAAAGGCAACAAAGCAACCAAGGTCTGCAAAGGGCTTCATGACCTCAGGACCATCGGTGTAGCAATGCAGGTCACAGCCTGCCTTAGGCACACCCATACGATTCAGTATTTCAAGCGCCAAATCATGAGCGTGCGTGTCATCAGCACCATCACGCAAGTGTAGCTCAATGCGTTGATTGTGCTCGTGAGCAATTAAGAGCTGACGCTCAAATGCTTGACGCTGGACCTCTTCTGGAACCTCACAGTACGGCCCAAAATCAAGACCAATCTCTCCCACACCAA
>JABZHD010000018.1 GCA_015259045.1 Atopobium sp.
GTGGAGGCGGTTTCTAAAGCCATAAACGCTTCAATAAACACCACGAGAAGCTACGTTTAAAGGTTTTAATTCTCCCCGTGAACTTGTCGGGGAGAATTTCTTTTTTAGAAAATATTCGATTTTGGCATATTTGAGTTGATAGTTTTACGCTGCACTTATGGAGCAGATATCTAACAGATTAGTGGGCCAGTGCCTTCGCGATTTGCGAAAGAAGCAACGTCTTACTCAAGAGGCGGTTGCTGAGCACCTTGCTGGAGATCAAGCATTCATATCAAAGGTTGAATCAGGTGAGCGCGGCGTTAAGCTCGGAGAAGTTTTTTCTTTTGCCGAAGCCTTAGGTATAGAAGCTTCCGAACTTATCGAAGCGTTGCGTACGTATCGATAGTTTTTAGTCCAATTTTTTAATGCAAGATCCCTATGAAAGATGTGCTTGTTAAAGGGCGTGCTTCTTAAAAGAGGCGCGTCCTTTACTGTTTACTACTTGCCACGTCTACATCAAAAGATAAAAGAAAACGGCTCAGAGATTACTCTCTGAACCGATTCAAGTCGTGGTGGCGGGGAAGGGAATCGAACCCCTGACACGGGGATTTTCAGTCCCCTGCTCTACCAACTGAGCTACCCAGCCATTGGTGCTTCGAAAAGCTTATTTACTATAACAGACTCAAGCGCTTCGTCAAGCGGGCAATTTATACAATCCAGAAATTTTTTCCGCCAGTGAGGTCAAATTCAACGGTCATACCCTTTATTGCAAAAAATGCCTCAATTTGCTCCTTTGTTTTCTCGAGCTCTTGACCGTCGATTTTCTCGCGCTCATCGGGTTTCTCGCTAGAGGGGAGTTCTATCCAGAGAGTTTGCTTACCACATGTGTCACGCAGGTGGATTTTGCTTAAAAGTCCCTGTTGTTCGAGCCTTTCATTGAGATGAATGAGGTCAAAGAAGTTGACAACTTTTGGCATGCTAACTCGTTTCTCTAAACGCTTACTCTTAAGCATACACGTTTGCAAATTGGTACAATAGATTATCTAACTTGAACTAGGTCAGCGGTCGTTGCTGCCTCCACTGAATAAACTATTCGAGGGGAAATTATGGCCTTTACGAGAAAAGAATTCTTGTCCCTTTCTGCTTTGGGAGCTGCAGGCACCTTGGCCGCATGTACTCCGCAAGCAAGGACATCTGATGATACGAATCAGCCTGCATCTAACGTGGACCTTGAAGAGTTCAAGTCACTCAAGCTGGACATGACACAGTGGAGCTATGACGAGGATAACGACTGCTACTATCAGCTGGGCATTCAGTACTGCACTAAGCCTGCAAGCAAGTCGGTAAACACTCTCTCGGTCTTTGTACCTGGAAAGTATTTCTCGGGAAAGAAGAATGGCTCTACCTACGAGTGCGAAGTAAGCGAGAAAGCCGTTGTAGGCAGCTTCACCGCAAGTACCGCGCCAATTGTCATGCCTATTAACACAGCAACGCTGTTCCCTCAGAGCGCTCCTACAAGCTACGCATACGAAGGCCTCGCACCGTACCTTGAGGCTGGTTTTGTGTACGTATACGCAGGTTTCCGTGGTAGAAGTGCCGGCTACGATTCAACCACAGGCTCGGACGAGCTTTACGCAGGCGGCTCTCCTTGGCCAGCAGTAGATTTCAAGGCAGCTATTAGGTATTTGCGCTACAACAACGAGCTGCTCCCATGCAATACATCAAAGATTTTTGTGTTTGGCTTTGCAGCTGGCGGCGGCCTCAGTGCGGTGCTGGGAACCTCGGGAGACTCTCCGCTCTATACGCCATATCTTAAAGCCGTTGGCGCTGCTACACATAGCGAGAAGGGCGAGCAGCTTTCAGACTCTATTTATGGCAGCGCTTCATGGTGTCCGGCAACCTCATATGATCTTGCAGACGCAGCGTATGAGTGGTCAGCTGGTCAGTATGCAGATGCAACAGACTCCCGTGCTGAGGGTGTATGGACCCAACCTCTCTCACAAGATCTTGCTGGTGCATATGCCTCATTTGTCAACAACATGGATCTTCTCGACAGCAATGACAGCAAGGTCAGTCTTGATGAGACTAACTCCGGTGTCTATACCGCTGGATCATATGCAGACCTTCTTATCAACGAGCTTAAGACTTCTGCAAATAACTTTGTCAGAGACAACGCATTCCCATATACCTCTACGCCTCAGCGACTGGAAGAGCCTACGTTCCCAGGTGATCCAAATCTCGCAACGGTTCGTGGTACAGATAATGCAGCTCCTGCTACTCAGCAGGTTCAATCTACTATCTACGATACTGCTGAGCACTATTTTGGCTCTCTGAACTCAGAATCCATTTGGGTTGTATATAACCTTCGTCGTCAGAGCGTTGAGCTTGAGAACTTGAGGGGTTTCTCGCGAGCTTTAAGAGGCGCGTCGCTTCCTGTTGGAGCTTTTGATGCTCCTGATAGAAGCACCCGCGCTAATCAGCTTTTTGGTGTTGGCGAGCAAAGTACGCTGCATTTTGATGAGCAGACTGCTGACCTCATTAAAAAGAACCTTGATACGTACATGAAACTTGCCGATTGGAAGTCCAGCTACGCTAATGATTGGACCTCTGATCTGAATAAGGCTGATACGCTGGAGAATGACATTCCAACTCGTGTTGATATGTTCAATCCACTGTACTTTACCAGCGCATCTTACAAAGGCTATCAGACAGCATCGGTTGCTCCTTATTGGCGTATTAATGAGGGCGCTCAGAATACTGATACTTCAATTTGCACCTCGTTCAATTTGGGCCTGTCTCTAAAGCATTTCTCGGGCGTGAGCAGTGTTGATTACACGCTTGTTTGGGATAAGGGCCACGTTCTTGCCGAGAGAACAGGCAATGCAACTGCCAACTTGGTGTCTTGGATTGTTTCGTGCGCGTCTGCTTAAAGAGGAGGTCATAGCGTGTTTCAAACAAAGAATCGCCGACTGTACGGTGTTATTGTCATCGTTGTGCTTGCGGTAGGTGCAATATTCTTCTCTCTTATGAGGGGTGCTGATAAGTCTCAGTCACAAGCAAGCTCGCAATCGCAGCGATCCCAACAGACGCAGCAAACGCAACAGACACAGTCTCAGAACTCACAAAATAAGGGCTACATTGATTCCGTAGCAGCAGATGATCCGTATGCAAAGGGCATTCACCATGTTCGTATTGTGGTGAAGGATTACGGCACTATCGAGGCAACCCTTAACGCAAACGTTGCGCCTATTACGGTTTCTAATTTTGCTCATCTTGCCGAGTCAGGCTTCTATAATGGCCTTACGTTCCATCGCATTATTGACGGCTTCATGATTCAAGGTGGAGATCCTAAGGGCAATGGCTCGGGTGGATCCGAGAACAAAATTAAGGGTGAGTTTACCAAAAACGGTGTCGAGAATAACATCTCGCATACACGTGGAACTATTTCCATGGCACGCGCCCAAGATCCAAACTCTGCAAGCTCGCAGTTCTTTATCATGCAGGCAGACAACTCAACTCTGAATGGAAATTACGCTGCATTTGGCACGGTAACAAGTGGAATGGACGTTGTCGATGCAATTTGTAAGGGCGTAACACCTACCGATTCAAACGGAACAATTCCTGCTTCAGAGCAGCCAGTCATTGAGTCCATCACAATGATTGATTAGATTCCTTATATAAAATATTGTTATGTTATTGAATGACCTGCAACAAATTATAAAGTTGCAGGTCATTAGCGTATAACAAGCCTCTCATGATATACTATTGTTATCCGAGAGGAGTGGTGTTATGCGAGCTGTTGGAGAGTTTTGCGTTCACCCGGGTCAGGGCGTATGTCTTGTTGAAAATGTAGTTTCGGAGCCTACTCCGGCCTACGTTTTATCTCCTATTGGACAAAAACATCCTGTTCAGATTGTATTTCCTCTTGATCAAGAGTTCAGGCTTCGTGATCTTATGACGCACGACGAGGCCATGAATCTTGTTGATACCTATCCTCAAATTGAGCTTATTACGTTCCATATTCATAATGCGTCGCTTGAGGAATCTCATTTTAGACACGCTATTAGAGAAGGTTCTTGTAAAGACTCCTTTAGTATTGCTAAAACGTTTAGAGCTCGTATTGATAAGGCGCGTTCGCTCAACAAGAAACCGCCTGTTTCTCACGAGAGAATCTTTAAGATGGCCAGTAATCGCGGACTTTACGAGCTTATTACGGCGCTTAATTGTACCGTCGATGAGATTCAAAAGGTGTTTAGTTCGCGCTATGGCGTAGAAATTGGAAAGGCATAAAGTACAATTACTATATGAAGTAATTGTAAGGAGAGGCTGAAGGATGGATGTCGGTTTAGCTATCTTAAACAAGTATCGCACCCCCGGACGTCTTTGCTGCGGACTTATGTCAAAAAAGATGATTTGCGTGCATTTATATGTAATGGCAGTCGAAGGAAAATATCCAATCGAGCGTGTAAAACAAATGGCTGGAGATGCTCCGATGGATGAGTATCTTTTGCCAGAAGATTATGAGAATTGGAAACGGCTGATATCAAAAGTCTAACTCTCAACTAATTAGCTTTTATAAGCCGCCTATAAGCGGCTTATTTATTTTCTTGTGAAGCTGGAAAAGTGACAGACTACAACCTAAAGCAGCGCTTAACGTGCATGTAAACAATACAGAAATTAAACTGGTACAATTAACCCATCCGTTCAAGAGATGGGAAATTATGGCTTCAGAAACATCTGCTAATCGCGCTGTTGTTACTGTTTTGGGCAGCGATGCTCCAGGAATTGTTGCAGCAATTTCAACCACTTTAGCCGAGTCCAACGCTAATATTCTGGATATCGCTCAAACCATCCTGTCTGGTATTTTTACTATGACCATGTTGGTTGAACTTCAGGATGCTGAGTCTTTCTTGAGTCTCAAAGAGCGTCTTGATACCGTCTCAGAAAAGCTTGGTGTACAGGTTAACATGCAGCGTGAAGAGGTCTTCACGTTTATGTATCGTCCTTAAATAAATGTTTTCTATTTTAATGGCCTCTTGAGATTAGTCAAAGAGGCCTAAATTGGTTTGATGGTTTTGTTTTTACTTCTTCATTTGAAAGCTGGATAACATGGCATCAAGATATACTTACGAGAAAACAATTTCTAATAATTACATTGGAAAAATGAAAACAATCAAAGCGCATTCTGCTGAGGAGCTTGATTATAAAATAAAAGAACAATTGGCTAAATGGAAAGAAGAAGAACAGAAAAAAAGATTGAAAGAAACGGCTGAAAATCTTACGAAAAAAGATCAAGACCGCATTTCTTTTGTTCAATCTATTTTGACATTAGCGGATACCATTAATGTCCGCAGAAAGTGGAATGAGCTTAAAGATACAAGAAATTTCCCTGACTTTAAGTATGTTTCTGCGGGTATACCACCAACTCAGCCATCTGACGACTCTCAAAACGAGCCAAAATTTGAGCATGTATTTTTATATCAATTAAGAAAAGACGCCGAACAGAAAGCTTACGAAGAATATAAACGTGCTCATGACGAATGGGCATCTAAAGTACAGAGTAGATTTGAAGCATATGAAGAGCAACTTAAGTATTTCAATGAAATGGAAGCAGCCAGCAGGGCGGATCAATTAGAAAAATATACAAATAAAAAGACTGAGTTTGAAACAGCACAATTGAACTTTAATAACTCATTAGTGGCTGAGGCTAGTTCTAGCATCAAAGACAATCCAAACCTTGTTCGATTCTATTATGAGAGAATTATTAAGTTCCTGATTCAAAAAATATCGAGTGAAAATTATGGACTATGTCCAGAAATATCTGTTGCGACTTCAGGTATTGAAAAAGTGGTGGAATTTAATATTTCACTGATTGCGCCAGATCAAATGAATCTGTATGCCGCTCATAAGTTTGTTGCATCAACAAAGGAAATAAAAGAAGTTGCACTTAAAAAAACTGAGCTGGACTATTTATATGAACTGTATGTCTTTCAAATTTCGCTAGCTGTTTTGGATATTGCTTCAAAAGGGTATAGAGAGGCGCATGATATCGATTTATTTGTCGTCAATACTTATGTTAACGGTATTGAAAAAAAGAATGGGCATGAGTTTACTTCATGTGTGCTATCTCTTTCGGTTTCACCGGAAGCCTGTGGAGAGATTAACTATCGTCAAGTTGATCCAAAAGAGTGTGTTAGATCATTAAAAGGATTATATGCTGGAGCGCTTGCTTCCTTAACTCCAGTCACACCTATTGTAAAGTTAAATACTGATGATAAGCGGTTTATTGAATCAAGAGATGTAATTGAAGGACTAGATCCAACTCAAAATTTAGCGATTATGGATTGGCAAGATTTTGAGTATCTTGTTCGTGAATTGTTTGGAAAAATATTTGGAGGTGAAGGCGGAGAGGTTAAAGTAACTCAAGCTAGTAGAGACCAAGGCGTCGATGCAGTTGCTTTTGACCCAGATCCTATTCGTGGTGGAAAATTTGTTATTCAGGCTAAGAGATACAACAACGTAGTAGGTGTATCTGCTGTTCGTGATTTATATGGCACGATGATGAATGAACACGCCGCAAGGGGATTGTTGGTTACCACAAGTTATTTTGGCTCTGATTCTAGGGATTTTGTTAAAGATAAACCCATTCAATTGATTGATGGCCAGAATCTTTTGGCATTACTTAAACAGTATGGTTATGGAGAGTTTAATATCACGTTGGGTGTTGAAAAGGACCAATTAGATAAATAGTATTCGGTTATCGTAAGAATAGGAAAGAAAAAAGTTGACAACAACAGAAGAACTCATTGCTCAGAAGCAGTCTTGGCTTAACCAAGATGTATCAAATCTGAAAGTAGATATTGTCTTTTCCGATATGGATGAGACGTTTTTGCATACTGATAAATCTCTTGATGCCAAAAATATGGCAATGTTGGATCGCCTGGCTGAGCTAGATATTCCCTTTGCTCCTTGTTCTGGACGCGCGTTTAACGTGTTGCCAAAAGAGGTTGTGAATCATCCTGCTTCTAAGTATGTGGTTTCTTGTGACGGTGCCGTTATCAGAGATCTTTCTACACAGACGGTACTGCACGAGTCTACTGTTACCAAGGAGCAGGCACTTGAGTTGTATCAAAAGCTTAAAGACCTTCCTGTCACTTTTGATATTTTTGCAGACGGTGGTGTTTATCTGGAACGCTCAAGGCACAATCTTATCTCTCAGTTAGGTATTCCCGCAGATCATGCCGCATTTATGCAGCGCTCGCGTACGCCCTTTGACCAAAGCGTCGAGGAGTTTATTGACAGCGTAACAACCATTGAGCGACTGGTTCCTACTGGTCAGTTTCAGAGGGCGAGAAGTACCAGGCACTTGTAGCAGATGCTGTAGCTTCGGTAAAGGGACTCAGTGGCACAGCTTCCATGAGTATGGGAATGGAAATCCTGGCCGACGGCACTTCAAAGGGTGCTGCACTTAAGTGGCTCTGCAATCATCTTGGCATTTCAACGGATAATGCTGCAGCTTTTGGCGATTCGCTCAATGATGTCGCCATGCTTTCCGCCGCAGGAATGGGTACGGCAGTTGCTAACGCTCGTCGTGAAGATTTTGAGGCTGCAGCTTATATCACTTTGACTAACGATCAGGCGGGTTTCTCGCGATTCTTAACGTGGGCACTGGGAGAGTAAACACTTGGCGCTGGAAACGTAACGTTTCAGAGTTTTCGCTTTAAAGTTTTGCTCGAGGCATATGGTTTAAAGAAAAAGCCGGCAGATACAATCTGTCGGCTTTTGTTGTGAGAAGTAAAACTACTACGCGCTAGGCCTAGTGATTGGTGTCTTGTTGCTCCTCAAAGACATCTTCATCGACCTCTTCTTCGTCAAGTTTAAGAGGACGGAAGCTAGCGGTATCGCCACCAACGTAGTCTGCAACAGTAGCTGCGTTTTCAACGCGCTCCTTGTGCAGCGCTTCTGCAAAGATATCCTCATCTTCTTCAATCTCTGCAATACGCTCTTTCATAGGAGCCTCGACAAGTGGCATAGAACCCGTCTGAGCTGCGTCATCAAGCGTGATACGAGTAAGCTTCTGCCCGCGCTTAACCTTGGAGAACAGAGGAACGTACTCAAAGACAATGTTGGAGTTCTCAAGACCATACCAGCGGGCAGGAGATCCGCAGATACGACGAATAAAGTACTTGAGCTCAAGACAGCGAGCGTCAAAACCGTTGATGTCGGTCTCTGGAGCTAGTACCTTACGCAGCAAGCAGAATCTAAAGTCACCAATCTCGGAGTGCTCCTTGTAAATGGAATACTTGTGATTCTGTGGAGCAAGCTGATTGTTCTTAATCAGGTCACCAACAATCTGATACAGATAGGTGTTAATACGCTGGTTTACCCTAAAGCCAAGACGCAGGGTGATCTTGAACAGGAAGTCTGTACCAAAGTCATTGACGATAAACTCACGGGTATTTGGATCGTCTGTCAGCGAGATATTAATGAAGTAGTAGGCCTTTGCGCGCTTTGGGCGCTTATCCAAGATGGAATAAAGGATGTCTCGGTCTAGCTTGTCAAATGAAGAGTCATTGGTCAAAAAGACCAGGTTATCAGCGAGAGTTGAATAGTCCGCATCGTGGCTCAAGCTACGGAGCTGGTCAATGTATTTATCTACGGGGAGATAAACGCTCTGCGTCCTCTCGACAGCGGTACCGCGGCGCCAGACAAACATGACAACAAAGATTGCGGTAGCCATAAGAACGGTAAAGTAGCCGCCGTGGAAGAACTTGGTAAGGCTTGAGAAGAAGAACATAGCCTCGATAGCACCAAAGAAAAGAATGAATGGAATGGCCGCCCATAGGCGCTTTCTGATAACAGCCAGGTAGGTGTAGAGCAAGATTGAGGTCATGAGCATGGTAACGGTAATTGCAAGACCGTACGCCGCTTCCATGTGCTCAGAGCTCTGGAAGAGAAGTACAACGCCAATGCAGCCAACCCACATGATGTTGTTTACAAGTGGAATGTAAATCTGGCCCTTTGTTGTGGAAGGGTAGTTAATCTTAATGTGAGGCATAAGATCAAGTTTAATTGCCTCAGAGACAATGGAGTAAGAGCCAGTAATCAGTGCCTGAGAGGCAATAATTGCAGCAAGCGCAGAGAGAATAACGGCAAATGGTCTAAGCTGACCAGGAAGCATTTCAAAGAAAGGATTGAGGTCTTTGATTGCGTTGAAGCTCTCGTTGGTGTGGTTAGTGATGATCCACGCGCCTTGTCCAAGGTAGTTCAGAATCAAGCAGACCTTAACAAAAGGCCAGCTTACGTAAATGTTGCTCTTGCCAACGTGACCCATGTCAGAATAAAGCGCCTCTGCACCAGTGGTACAAAGGAAGACACTACCTAAAACCATGAGGCCAGCTGCATTGAGCTTGCCATCAAAGAGGAACAGAATGCCGCGGACTGGGTTAAGAGCTCGAACAACGCTAATGTCAGCAAACATGTTCATAACACCCATGGCACCCAAGAACAAGAACCAAAGCGTCATGACAGGGCCAAAGGCCTTACCAATGGTAGAAGTACCTGCCTTCTGTAAGGCAAAGAGGGTACAGAGGATGATGATGGTAATCATGACAACAATGTGCTGATTATCACCAATAATAGCATGAGCTGCAGGAATAGTACGCAAACCCTCAATAGCGGTGGTTACCGTAACAGCTGGGGTCAAAATACCGTCAGCAAGAAGAGCTGCGCCACCAATCATGGCAGGAATAATCAGCCATTTGGCGCACTTTTTAACCAAACTGTAGAGCGCAAAGATTCCGCCCTCATTGTGGTTGTCTGCTTTCATTGCAACCATGACGTATTTAACGGTTGTAATGAGTGTCAGCGTCCAGATAATGAGGGACAGAGCACCCAAAACAACATCGGTGCTCATGGTAAGAAGACCACCGTTACCAGCAATAATTGCCTTCATGGTGTACATTGGAGAAGTGCCAATGTCACCGTAGACGATGCCAAGGGTAACAAGTACCATGCCAGCACTTAGAGGAATGCCAGTTGATTTCTTGGCTTTGTTCTTAGAGAAAAGCGCATGAAATGCAGCTTTACTTGTATTCATCTATTAATCCTCTCAACAGATGATTAGTACAGTTCGTCATCATATGTTAGTCCATATACCTAGTTATAACTAGACGAATGTACAAACGTACTTATTTTGCCTGCAAGCGGAAAAATTTACTCATTTTCCCGCGGTTTTCTCGAGATTTTATATGCATGGTGGATCTTCTGATTTCTTGAGAAGTCCTCCGGAATAGTTTCACTTGTGATGTCTTCGATGATGACGCCAGCTCGCTGGATTTTCTCGAAATCTGGCTTAAAGGTACGCAGGTTGCACGAGAAGATGGCAACGCCGCCGCGAGTCAGAAGGCGAGAAATGCCAATAATAAGCTCAGCGTGATCTCTCTGGACATCAAACGAGCTTTGCCTCATGCGCGATGAGTTAGAGAAGGTGGGGACGTCGCAGAAGATGACGTTCCAGCGATTTTTGGTATGACGCATCTCGGTAATCCAAGACAGGACGTCTGCCTGGACAAACTCGTGCTCCTCGCCGTCAAAACCGTTGCGCTTCATGTTGCGCTTGGCCCACTCGAGCGAAGGCTTGGAGAGGTCAACGGTTGTGGAGTGGAGTGCGCCACCGTCTGCTGCGTAGCAGGTAGCGGTACCTGTATAGGCAAAGAGATTGAGGAAGCTCTTAGCTGTGCCGGCACTCTTCATGAGCTCACGAATTTCTGCACGTGTATCGCGGTGATCCAAGAAGATTCCACAGTCCAGCCTGGATGCAAAGTTGACCTCAAAGAGTAGGCCACCTTCATCGATGAGCAGCATTTCTTTTCTGGAGTTGTCTGCAGCGCTGCCCTCGTCAGAGTACTGAGAGCCACCCTTTGCACGCGTTCTTGTTCGTAGATTTACGTTTGAGCTGGGTACGCCTAGAATGCGAGGAGCCAAAGCTAGGACGTCTAGAAGGCGGCGCTTTGCAAGGTCTGGATCAATCTCTTTAGATGCAGCGTACTCAGAGATTTGCAGCCAGGTAGTTGGCTTTGTGGCACCCTTGTAGATGTCAATGCTGACGGCATAATCGGGCAGGTCAGCGTCATAGACGCGGTAGCACGAGACGTCGTTTTTACGAGCCCACTTAGCGCGTTGCTTGGCCACCTTAGCAAGGCGTGCGGCAAACTGATCTGATGCAGGAACCAGTACACTTACCGGCTGGTTGTTAACCATGACAGTGGGACCTGCAGGAACCGAGGTTGACTCAGAGTTGCTTGTAGGTGCAGTGGCATCAGCTTCGCCACCACCTGTTTCTTCAGCGATTGCGGCAGGGTAGGAGCGCATCGTAGCAATGGAGTTGCCCACGTAAACAGAAAGCGTCTGCGATGGAGTTGCTCTGAGCACCGTATCGGTATTTGTATCGCTGGTAAGAAGCGTGCTTGCCTGTCCCACAAAAAGTCCAAGCGTGGAGTAAGCAGAGCCCTGAAGTGTGGGCTCTTCTTTGGTCCACGAGAGATCGGCAACAATGCCCGTGAAGTGCTCTGCATGTTTTAGTAGCTCAGAAGCGGCCAAGAACTGCACGTCAGCCTTGAGACCGCCTGCACGAAGCGTATAAAGCACAGCCTCCTTGGCCTTTGGTCGAGGGTCCGCTGCATAGAGTGTGACCTGGCGCTCTTGGCCCTTCTCGGCACGTTCATCGGCCTCAGCAAGCAAATCCTGCCAGGCATCGTCGTCGTGGCCAGCCCAACCCGTCATGCCCCAGCGAGCGCGCAAGATGCCCGGCGCCACGTCCAGCGCCATGCCCGCTGCCTCCTGCGCAAGCGCGCCTGCTCCCGGGAACAGCAGCGCCGGCAGTGGCGCGTCTGGCGAGAAACCCGATGCACTCGCAGCAGTTTGCACCTGCAGATACAGAAGGGCAGCGGCGTAATCCAGCCTGAGCGGCGCAAACTCACGTGCCGGCCCTCGACCGCCAGTCAAACTGCGCTTAAAGAGAGCCTCACCAGCAAGGTCAATGCCAACCGTGGCACGGTTGCGTGATACGCGCACGACAATAGTTACGTCAGGCGCAAGCGTGTTGACCATAGGACGGCTTCCGCGCTTTGCTGCAAGTCGGTCTACAATAGCGTCTTTTGTTCTGACAGCAATGAAGTTGGTGTTTCTGAGCTGGTCATTTGTGCCGTGAGCGCTGACTGCAATGGTGGC
Organism: Atopobium sp.; assembly: GCA_015259045.1. GTDB lineage: Bacteria > Actinomycetota > Coriobacteriia > Coriobacteriales > Atopobiaceae > Lancefieldella. The sequence continues at coordinate 12,211 of JABZHD010000018.1, forward strand.
ATGCGGACCAATATGGTCTTCCCAAGCAATGTGGGAGAGGCCTTCGTAGAGAGCGTCTGAAGTTGCAGCGCCAACGCGATCAAGCACCAAAATGACGCGAGACGTGAGACGAGACCATAAACAGACGCGGTAAGCATCGGCAAGTGAGCCGTAAAACGCAACCTGTCCGCCAAGAGGGCGCACCTTTTTAATGCGCAGGCCGTCAAGCTCCTGTGCAAGAAGCTTCTCAAAGCCTTTTGGACACGTTGCAAAGAACTCAAGTTCTTGAGACATCGGGACACCTTTCGCCCGTAGGAATTGAATACATACTGACGTAACATTTTCCCATGTTTTTCTCGCCAAATCATCTGTTATTTTTCGCTTAAAATACGCGTAGTATCTTTTATAAGGAAATACAGAGAGCTGTTCGAGGTTTGGGAGTCATTATGGATGCAAAAGTTATGGAAGCATTTGAGTCCTGGCGTGCAAACGTCACCGAAGAAGACCTGGTAGAAGAG
>JABZHD010000190.1 GCA_015259045.1 Atopobium sp.
CCTAGGAATGCTTCAGGGAGAAGAACGTCCCGGTATTGTACATCGTCTTGATATGGACACCTCTGGTCTTATGCTGGCAGCAAAGTCTGACGAGGCGCAAAAAGCTCTTCAGGACCTCATTAGGCTGCGTGTGCTTGACCGTCGCTACATTGTGCTGGTACAAGGCTATGTTGCCCACGATTCTGGCACTATTGAAACGGGTATTGCACGCTCAACGCGAGACCGCCTCAAAATGACCGTATCAGATGCTCCTGGCGCACGAGAGGCCATTACCACCTTCAGAACGCTTGAGCGCTTTGAAGCAGGCAGAAAAGGCGAGGGTTACTCGCTTCTTGAGTGCCATCTCTATACTGGCCGCACGCATCAGATTAGAGTTCACATGCGCCACATTGGTCATCCAGTTGTTGGCGATCAGCTCTACGGTAAAAAAGATATGAGCCTTAACCTTGGTCTTACCAGGCAATTTCTACACTCCTGGCACGTTCAGTTTGAGCACCCCTTTACGGGCGAGAATATCGTGGTTGCAGACACGCTACCAAAAGACCTGCAAGAAGCCCTTATTTCTCAGAGCGCTATGTCTATGGGAAGGACTTCTGTAGGAGATGAGATTTGTCCACAGTTGTAATATGACTAAAAAGTTTCGCTTCTCATTTCACGTGGTGTAAGAGAAAAGTAGTCCTTAAATTTCCTATAAAACTCTGTTGTTCCTCCATAGCCAATCATTGAAGAAATAGTAGAGACAGGTAATTTGGTATGAATTAACAGCGTTTTTGCTCGTTCCATTCTTTGTTCTAAAACAAGTTCAGAAAAAGTTTTGCCACATTTTTGTCTGAGAAGTTCAGAAAGATAAGTTGGTGTATATGAGTATTTTTCTGAAAGCTTAGCAAGTGTAATACTTTCTGAATGAGCAGTAATTTCATTAAGGATAAGAGCGATCGTCTCATTAGTGTTACCTGGAGTGAACGTATAGTGAGCATCAGGAGAAAGACAGGTAATAAGCGCTATAAGTAAGGAAGTAACAATAGCTTCCCAATTTGGTTTTCTTTCGGAATACGTAATAATAATTTGACTATAAAGTGTGTAAATTTGTTCAATATCAGCTGGATGAACTTGTTTCGGTAGTGTATTTTTATTTGATATAAGGTTTGTAGTAAAAGTAAAGAAATCTTCTGATGAAGGCATTAGAAAGAAAAGAAAACTTCCAAAATAGTTTTTACGAGCAAGTATTGAGAGACTCACAATGTCGTCTCCATAAGGTTTTGTAGAAAATTGGCCTAAATTTGCTAAATCAAAAGCAGAAGTGAGAGTAAAAAATCCTCTGATATGAGGGTTAACAGATTCTTCTGTTTCGTAATGTGCACTTAAAATGACATTTGAAGCGTCACCTTGAGCAAGAGAATTCCCATTGGCAAGTATATTTTGAAGTGCTTGAGTTAGTCGCTTTTCGCTCATAATCAGCCTTTCAACGGTATTTTCCTGCGTCAAATTATAGGGTGATAACGCAATTTTATACGAGAAACCCGTTTTTTACCTTAAAGAGTCCATTAAGTGTTTATTTTACAAGTGCAGGTAATTGCTATTTTGTTTTTGGGATGATGAGTATGAATAAACGTCTCTCTCACTTATTTGTTATACGAAAACATATGCTTCTATCTGCCCTTGGTTTGACAATTGGATATATTGCTGTTGCGATGCTGGGTATTTTTACAGGTGATTTAATTGATAGTATGCTTAATGTGCAAGCTGTTGACGGTGTTTGGCAAAAGCTAGGGCTGTTGTTGCTCCTTTCGCTTGTAACGCTTTGCTTAAGCTTTTTTCTCACTGTTTGGATTCCACAAAAGCTCAATTTAGAAGCTGCGGTTGCTAGTTCTGAGGTGGCGATATCGGAATTCTTAAAGATGTCTCTTCGTGTTTTTTCAAAAAATAAAACCGGACACTATCTCAATGTAGTCACTATGGCAGCCTTTGTCTTCAGTGGTGTTCAAATTGCAGTAAGTGTTGAATTTCTAGGTGGTCTTTTAGCAGTTATTGTTTTGACAATTGTGGCATTTACGGTAAATCTATGGATTGGTTTGCTTGTCTTGCTATATAT
>JABZHD010000191.1 GCA_015259045.1 Atopobium sp.
GATGATAAAGGGCTCTTCGGCGGCGCTGGTAATGACGTTTGGCCCGTCGAGGTCGTATTTTGCCTGCGCAATGTCAATGGCAAGGCCGTCCGGAGTAGTGTGGAATTTTCTACAGACGCTCTTCACCGAGTGAGTTGCGGCAAAGGTCAAGGACTGTCCAAGCTCTCCCGAGGTAGTCTGAGTTGTCTTTGGTTGGTCTGTGCGTTTCATGATTGCCATGTGCACCTCCGATGATTAGTGGGAACGAATGACTCATTGGTTGGTGTATGACGCAAACTGAAAGCGTTCTGTTATGTGCGAGATTTGAAACCGAATGATCTGAAACCGGGACATAGATTCATATATCTACAGAATCGAGCTAATTGCAAATGAGCAGGTAAATCTGTAAATGTATAAGCCTATAAGAGCTCTTTTAGTTTCAATTTAGTTGAAATCAAATCTAAAACTTTTTATGGGAGGTTTCTTTATATCCCATACACACATGAACAGAATCATCGTCGGATGTCATACGTAAGCTGCTACTTCGACCAGGCATATAAAGCACCTCCTTAAAATTAGGTGTTTTCCAAGAGCAACGTCACTTAAAAAATGAACGTCCGTTCACTCAAGCACTCTAAGAGTAGTTGGGTTGACGAGATTGGTCAAGTAATTACTATATACCCTATAAACAGGACATTTATTTAATACACATTGTCGAGAAGAACGTCGGGCTGCAACGTCGAGAAGAGCGTTGCACATCGCGGTGAGTGCCGAACCGAACTGTTGACCGGCAACGTCGAGCAGCAACGCCGAGCGCGGTACTCTTGCAAAGAAGGGACCTCACATGGGCAAAGTGATTGTATTTGGAAGCCTGAACATGGACATATCCATCGAGGCAGATAAAATGCCTCAGCAAGGCGAGACTATTGGTGGCAAAAACCTTGTTACTAGCCCAGGTGGAAAGGGTGCTAATCAGGCTGTTGCTGCAGCTCGAATGGGTGCGGATGTTCACATGATTGGCGCGGTTGGCGCTGACTCGTTCGGACAAGATCTCAAGCAGTCGCTTATTGGTTACGGAGTCAATGCAGAGCAGGTAGATGAGCTGTCTGGAGTCTCCACTGGTGTTGCTGTGATCGTACGTGTTGGCGGCGATAACCGTATCATTTTGGACCACGGAGCTAATCACGCATGCACAGCTGACGACGTAAAAGCAGTGCTCGATCGCATTGCAGAGCCGGGTGACGTGTTCTTGACGCAGTTCGAGTGCGAGTTGTCGACCACGTTTGAGCTCATCAGGTACGCACATGAGCTGGGACTCTATACGATGGTGAACCCATCTCCATCGGCTACCATGACCACCGGTCTTCTCGCCAGTGTGGACGTGCTTTGCCTGAACGAGATTGAGTTTGCGGACCTGTTTGGCGAGGGCAAGATAAGCCCGCTGGCAGATCCCGAGGCTGCAGTGCAGAAGGTGCTTGCAAGTGGCGTGACAACTGCGGTGTTGACGCTGGGTTCCAAGGGCTCAATCGCTGCCGACGCACACGGTATCTACCAGCAGGAATGTTATCGAGTGGAGACCGTGGACACTACCTGCGCCGGCGACACGTTTATGGGTACGCTTGCTGCGTTCCAGGCATCAGGGCAGCTAGAGGGGCACGATATCATGCAGGCGCTTGATGTGGCTGCAAAGGCTGCGGCGCTTGCCACCACTAAGGTTGGCGCCCAGCAATCAATTCCAACGTATCAGCAGGTAGTTGAGTTTTAGGTTAAAATTGCAGTGATTATTGCTCCATAATTCGCAGCTTACACGCAGTTCAAATAGCTCCAACCAAGTCCAAACGCAGTCTAAACGCAGTTCAAACGTAACGTACACGCAGCTCAAACGCAGTTCAAACGTACAAAGGAGACTTATGACAACGCTTTCAACTAAGACGCGCGTCATCATTGACACGGATCCCGGCATTGACGACGCCATTGCGCTGGGATTTGCCCTGGCCGCAAAGGCGCTGGATATCAAGCTTATTACTACCGTGAGCGGAAATGTTGGCATCGAGAACGTCACCAATAACGCTCTCAAGCTGCTCAAATTCTGGAATCAGCATGTGCC
>JABZHD010000192.1 GCA_015259045.1 Atopobium sp.
ATCTAAGTGTCCATTACACTGGACACTCAGAATCCCTTTTAAGCCTATGATTATTCAACGATGAGAAATAAATTACCTGTTCAAACGGCTGATTTTTCTCTAACATCTCTGAAAGGAACGCACCATGAAACGAACGATTGACGTATCAACAAACCTGAGCACGCAAGTTCCACCTGACACTATTGACGTAGACATCACTATTCGAGGAACTTCCAAGATCCGCGAAGACTGCACAGCCAAATATAATGTACTGCTTCAAACAGTCAAAGATGCGCTAGAGAAAAATGGGTTACCTGCTTCAATTCTAAAAAACAACAATTATTCAGTATCTGGTCACGAGGAAAACCGATACAAAAAAGATGGTGAGGGTGACTATTATGTCGCCGAGAAAAAACTTCTGGGATATGATTTCCACGCTAAACTATCCATCAAACAGCACCTTGAAGAAGATCTCGTCGAGAAAATCTGGAAAGCACTCAGTTCATGTGGTGATAAAGTGACCTTTTCAGTTGAATTCTCGATAGCACATAACGACACCATTAAAGACAACCTTTCTGTAGATGCTATTGTTATCTGTCGTCAAAAAGCAAATCTTCTTGCTCATGCTGCCGGAGCAAAGGTGGTAGGACTTAAGCACGCAGACTATGACTTCGACAGAAGAGAACTAATGTATAAAGCTCGTAATCATAGTGTTTTTTATGATTCTGATTTTGAAAACCAAGTTCCTACATTTGATTCATCAGACATAGACATCTATTGCTATGTAGACACCACATGGGAAATCGAGCTCCTACCACCAGACGATCTGCTGTAGCTGCACAATCCTCCGCACCTCAAAGGGTTTCTCGCCTAGCGAGAAACCCTACCTATAGCACGTCATTTACCAGCAGCAAACCGTTTACGCGCGCACCTCGTTTACTGGTAGCGGAGCGATTCCACAGGATTGAGCTTTGAGGCTCGACGAGCAGGCCAGTAGCCAAAGATGAGTCCGATGCCAATGCAGATTCCCGAGGTAATCATCACGATGTTTGGGGTGATGATGGGTGTGATACCAGTTTCAAGCTGTATCATGCTGCCAAACGAGCCAGCCAGACCCCATGCTCCGGCGTAACCCAGGGCAATGCCAATCACGCCACCCATGATGCAGATCAGGATGGACTCGCACAGGAACTGCTTAGTAATATCGGACGCTCGAGCACCCAGAGCTTTACGCAGGCCAATCTCCCTAATGCGCTCCGTCACGTTGGTGAGCATCATGTTCATGATGCCAATGCCGCCAACCAGCAGCGAGATACTAGCCGTAGCGGTAACCAGAACCTGGAACGACATGAGCGTAGCATTCATCTGCTCAATGATGGACGAGAGCGTCATGACCGTCACACGATCTTCTGCCTGCGCAGAAGGAATGTTGAACCAGTCCAGTAACCAGGACTTTGTTTCATCTGCAAGCGCCTTCATGTCAACGTTTTCGCGAGCGTAACCAAAGACCTGGCTGATAGTTTTGGTGCCCGTCAGGCGCGCTGAATACGTGGAATACGGGATGTAGGCCAGCAGTGTATCGCCTTGCCCGCCTCCATTTGGGCCACTGTCAACCACGCCCACAATGGTGTAGCTATCGTTGTTGATGCGAACAACCTGTCCAATGGAAGCATCCGCACTGCCAAAGAGTTTCTCGGCAGACAATTTGTCGAGAAGAACGTTTTTAGATGTGTCATCTACGTCGGACTTTGTGAAGAGCGAGCCCGCGGATGCCTTGAGGCCCATGACGGTGAAGTAGTCGGGCGTACAGCCGATGATTCGCGCGTCAAACTGCTTCTCGGCCGAGTTGACGCGGGCCATGGTGGAGTCGATGCCGGTAACAAGCTCATACCCTGGTACGCTAAGCTGCAGCATGTCAAGATCTTGCTGCGTGACCTCGCGGTCTGGCCACGCGTATATCATGACCATGCGCGACTGGTTAAGGCCCAGAGAACTGACCAGCGAATACTTGATGCCGTCGATAAGCGCCGTCATGGCAATAACCGCACTGATGCCAATAACAATGCCCAACACCGTCAACAAGC
>JABZHD010000193.1 GCA_015259045.1 Atopobium sp.
CTACAAGAGCAAATGTTGCACTTCACATCTGTAATTCAAAAGTTTTGCCATTAATGCTCCTGCCCATAGGTGCTGACTTAAAAGGATTTGTGACATCTCCAGAATTCACTTATTTGCAGATTGCGTCAAAGCTTGATTTCATCGGAACAATCCTTGCAGGTAGTGCGCTGTGTTCCGATTATTTTTTGAACCAAAATGGTCACGGTGGAGTTTCGCAACGCCAAAATGGCCCTCTGACAAATCGCGCTGCAATTGCAAAGTGTCTTGCCGCACAAGGAAGAAAGCGTGGCATCATTCCAGCTAAACGAGCGCTTCAACACATCGTAGAGAAAGCTCGGTCGCCCCGAGAGGCCTCGCTTGCGCTGCTAATGTGCCTCCCGTATAACCTTGGCGGCTTTAACCTAGGAACTGTCGAACTTAATAAGCCAATCGAGCTGGAAAACCGATATGGCGAGAAAATCACTCGAATTCCTGACCTAACCATTCAGCTCAAGGATAAGAGGCAGAAGCGGGCTATGGTACTGCTAGACTACGATCCGGCAACTACGCATTCTGGCAATCAAAAAATCACGCGAGACCTGGATAGGGAAAACGAGCTGGTAACGGGCATGCAATGCCCACATTTTTCGGTATCTGGCGAGATGCTTAAAAGCTTTGAAAGCGTTCAGGGTTTGGTCCGTCAGATTCGCGAGTCTACAGGAATAGTCGCACGTGACACAACTATTTCAGATCTTGAAGAGCGTCAGCGAGCATTATGGACACGGTTGTTCAAAGTCAGGTAGCAAAACCAGCTGACACATCTTTTATGCGCCGCTTGCCGTACAATAGAGAGGCACAAACCGCTCATAATCGCACAGCCAGAAGGAGAAAAAAGTGGAAGTTAACGGCCTTATCGACCATACAAATTTGAAGCAAAACGCGACCGCTGAAGACATCAAGAAACTTTGCGCCGAGGCAAAGCAGTATAAATTTGCGACCGTCGCAATCAATTCTTGCTGGGTTTCCCTGGCCCACGCCGAGCTCGAGGGCTCCGGAGTTGGTATTACTTCCTGCATCGGTTTCCCTCTGGGCGCTGCTTCAACTGCAGCTAAGGTAGCCGAGGCCAAGCAGAGCGTCGCCGACGGTACTACCGAGATTGACATGGTCATCAACGGCGGCCACCTGGTCGCGGGTGATGACGACTACGTTATCGCTGATATCAAGGCTGTCGTCGAGGCTGCTGGCTCCGTGCCAGTAAAGGTAATCCTGGAGTGCTGCCTGCTTGATGACGAGCAGATCGTTCGTGCTTGCAAGGATTGCATGGCTGCTGGGGCTGCGTTCGTCAAGACAAGCACCGGCTTCAGCACCGGCGGCGCAACTGTTCATGACGTCGCTCTGATGAAGCAGACTGTCGGCAACACTTGCAAGGTTAAGGCTGCTGGCGGCATCCACAATAAGGCTGACGCTGAGGCAATGGTCGCAGCGGGCGCTGATCGCCTGGGCTGCTCCAGCGGAATCGCTATTGTCACCGAGTAGCTTGCTGAGCTGGAGTTTGCCGGACCGACACTTCACTGATAGGTGAATGAAAACGACCTCGTAGCATGTGCTGCGGGGTCGTTCTTTGTTGTGGAATAGTGGGGTGGCGAGAAACCCGTCGGAGCGGCAAGTCGCATCGCGCACCCGCCGTGGCAACTAGCTGACGACAACCTTGCCAAAGCCCAGGTTGCGGGCTTGCAGCTCAATCGCCTGCATGCGCTCATCGCTTGGAGAAGGGGAGTTCTCCATTGGACCGCGGACGCCAAAGTGCCTGAACTTCATGAGGCGAATGCGCGTTTGCTCGACCTTCTCGCCAAGTGTTGAGGCAATGCCATCAACTGCGGCTTCAGCGTCGTTCCAGCCCTCGGTAACGATGACGCGGACCTCTTCCAGCTTGTTTTGCTCGGCCAAAAACGCAAGATTTTTGCGGACCGTAACGCCATTTTCGCCGGTCAGATGCTCAAACCACTGATCATCCCAAGCCTTGACGTCAAGCATGACGCCGCTTGAGAGATCCAGCAGATCGCGGT
>JABZHD010000194.1 GCA_015259045.1 Atopobium sp.
ATGTCAATGTGAAGACCAGTTAGGCGAGCAGCAAGTCGAGCATTCTGGCCCTCTTTACCAATTGCCAAAGACAGCTGATCATCAGGAACAATAACAGTTGCGTGTCCCGTAGCGCCATCAACAATAACGCGAGAAACGCGTGCAGGTGAAAGTGCGGATGCAACGCAACGAGCAGCATCGTCAAACCAAGGCACAACGTCAACGCGCTCTCCACGGAGCTCAGAAACTACGGTGCGAACACGGCTGCCCTTAGGACCAACGCAAGCACCAACTGGATCAAGGCGCTCGTCAACGGAAGAAACAGCAATCTTGGAACGAACACCTGCCTCACGAGCAATAGAGCGGATGCTTACAACACCGTCATAAACCTCTGGAACCTCAAGCTCAAAGAGACGACGGATAAGATCTGGATGGGTACGAGAAACAACAATTGGTGGACGCTGACGCTCACCACGAACTGCTGGCTGAGTTGCATTAGGATCGCGAACGTCTACGATAATTGCCTTGATGCGCTGGTTGTGAAGGTAACGCTCACCTGCTGGACGCTCATCTCGCTCATCAGGGAAACGACGCTGGTCAAAGTGTGGAAGCTCTGCCTCAACACCCTCACGAATCTTAATGATGGTGAAATCAGGAGTGGACTGAAGAACAGTACCTGTGATGATGTCACCAATGCGGCCACGGAACTCATCATAAATCTGAGCACGAGCGGCATTGCGCACAAGGGTCTTAATCTCTGCCTTAGCATGCTGAGCAGCAATACGGCTTGTGTCTGGAGGAGTTACGTCTACCTCATCAAACTCTGTGTACTCACCAGTCTCCTCGTCTGGCTCACCCTTAGGAACAAGCTCATAGACGTAGACACGGCCAGTTGCCCTATCAATGGTGACACGAGCGCCAAAATCAAGATGGAGGACGTCAGCATAGCTTTTTGCCAGAGACTGCTCCAAACGATCCAGCAGATACAACTCATCGATGTGCTTCTCCTGGCAAAGCAACATCAAAGCTTCCATCATTTCAGATGCCATGAATAATCCTCTCTATCTACTTCTTGGCTGAGGCCGAGAAATCAAAAACTGGTTTAATAACGCACTTCTTTAACTCAGACAAATCAACAGTACAGACCTCATCTTCTGTCTGAATTGAGATAGTTGTACCCTCAATGCCCAAGAGTTTGCCAGTAAATTTACGGCGTCCCTCTGTGGCAGTAGTCTGAAGCTGAATCTCTTCTCCCGCAAAGCGCTCAAAGTCTTTTGCACGACGAAGTGGACGTGCCATTCCTGGAGAAGAAACCTCCAAGGTAAATGATGCTGGGAAAGGATCAAGCTCATCGATGGTATCTGAGATCCATGATGTTTCCTGAGCAACTTCATCAAGAGAAATGGTCTCTGCCTTCTCGTCATCATGGTCAATTCTTACTCTGACCACAGGATTCTTAGAAGAACCAACAATCTCAACATCAACAATATCAATGTGGTGATTGAGTGCAGCCTGCTCTAGTGCGGACAAGATCTTCTTTGTTGCACCTTCGTTTTGCATTTGACCTCCTCATCTACATACAGAAAGGAAGCGGGGTCAAAACTCAACCCCACTTCCAACTAATAACAACTACGTTTAGAGATATCTTACGAGATAAAGGGCTTCTCGTCAAGTGTTTTTGCTGTTAGGCAACGATATTCACAAGTCGTCCCTTAACTACAATAACTTTTCTAATCTCTTTGCCCTCAAGCTGATCGGCAATAGCCTCAGTTGCGACCGCAGTGAGTTCTTCCTCAGAAGCATCGGCAGAAACCTCAATACGAGCGCGGACCTTACCCTTAAGCTGAACAGCAATCTCTACGGTATTGCTCTTTGCCTGTTCAGGATCAAACTCTGGCCATGGCTGGTGATAGACAGGTGTGTCTTTACCCAGAGCCTCGTGGCTGAGTTCCTCTGCCCAGTGAGGAATAATTGGAGCCAGCATGGCAACAACATCATTTGCAACCTTGTAGCAAAGTGCAGCATCTCTGGACTCTTCAGGAACCTCATTGATGTAG
>JABZHD010000195.1 GCA_015259045.1 Atopobium sp.
GCAATACCTGCACCAATGAAGGTCAGGGATGCCTCAAAGATGATTGCGTCTGCAACAAGCGTAACGGTAAAGACCATGATTGGAGCAATGCAGTTACGAAGAACATGCTTCCACAGAATCCATGGTGCACGAGCACCAGAAACAATGGTTGCCCTTACGTAATCTTCGCCGTACTCGCTTACGATATTTGCGCGAACAATACGAGCAATCTGTGGCGTATACATAAAGCCAATAGCAAAGATGATTGAAGGAACGCTGTTACCCAGAATAGAAACAAAGACTGCTGCAAGAGCAATGCCTGGGAACGACATGATGATGTCGAGCACACGCATGATGACCTCAGAGACAGCCTTTCTAGAAACAGCTGCAATTGCACCAATAATTGAGCCACACAGCAGTGCCATACCCGTAGCGCCAAAGCCAATGACCAGTGAATACTGACCACCATAAAGCATACGAGAAAGAATATCGCGGCCCTTATCGTCAGTACCAAAAATGAATCCATTGCCTGGAGCCTGACGAGCGTTGAAAATCTCAAGTGGGTTATGTGGAGCAATAAAGTTTGCAAAGACAGAAGCAAGAACAACAAAGACAAGAATGACAAGAGCAATCTTGGAAGCTGTCTTCATCTTCTTAAAGCCACCAAAGGTTGAACCCTTTGCTGCAGCTTCTTCGAGCTTCTCGACTTGTTTTTTTCTAATTTGTACCATCGCACTACACCGTCCTAATGCGTGGGTTAATCAAGATGTACAACATATCAACAACAATGTTGATGATGATGAAGGACAGTGCAACGACAACAACAACGCCCTGAACAAGCATTGCCTCGTTACCCTGGATGCCCTCGAGAATAGCGGTACCCATGCCAGGAAGGTTAAAAATAACCTCGATAACAACGGCGCCACCCATGAGGTAACCAATCTTCAGGCCGAGTGTGGTCACAGGGGTAATAAGAGCGTTGCGCAGTACGTTTCTTGCGATAACGATTCTCTCTGGAATACCAGCACCGCGAGCAGTACGGACGTAGTCCTTATCCAGCTCCTCGACCATTGCGGTACGAACAATACGGGTCATCTGACCAGACATTGGAACCGCAAGTGCAAATGCCGGCATAATCATACGAGCAAGGTAGCCGCCAAGATTTACCGTAGGATCTGGCAGTGCTCCAGAAGCAGGCAAAAGCTTGAGTGTAGACGCAAAGACCAGAATCAAAAGAACTGCCAACCAGAATGATGGCGTTGCAAGACCGGCGATTGAGAATACACGAATGATTTGATCGGGCCATTGGTCTCTATAGAGAGCCGCAATAACACCCAACGTAAACGAAACTATTGCGCCAATAAAGAGACCCATAAAGGTCAACTGCATAGTTACTGGCAGAGCCTTTGAAATTCTTTCTGCAACTGAATAGTGAGAAGTGCCATAGGTACCCAGGTTTCCATGAGCGACATCACCAATGTAGCGCACATATCTCACAGGCCATGGATCATCAAGGCCATTCTCAATGTGATACTGCTGGATAGCTTCTTCAGAAGCAGACTCTCCCAAGGCATTGTATGCAGGATCAACATGCGAGAAAGACATTAGGAAGAATACGAGAAAGGTGACGCCTAGAGCCATAATCGGCAGCGCAATAAGACGGCGTCCGATAAGACGTAATAGGTTGTTCACTATCTCCCCCTCTCTCTTTAAAACAAACCGTACAAATAAAATTCTAATGAGACTTTTATGCAACTTAGCATTGAATTTTGTACAAAAAGCCCGAGCGTTATAGATAAAACGCTCGGGCCCCAATATATGAGATGCTAAGCGCGTGATGGCAACAAATTAGCTAGCAGTAACTGTGTTGACATCAATGAAGGACAAACCGGTGGTTCCGATACCCTTGAAGCCCTTGAGAGCAACGCCGTTGCTGTTTGGCTTCTCGCTCCAGGAAGCGGTAAAGGTCTTAGCAAAGAGAACTGGGTACAGAGGTACGTTCTCAGCGATGATGTCGAAGCACTCGT
>JABZHD010000196.1 GCA_015259045.1 Atopobium sp.
CGCTGAGCAGCTGCATCTTCTGCAAATGGGGCAGCGGTAATGTCTTCAATAACCTTCTGCTGAGCCCAGCTCAAGCCGTAGAGCAGGCCAAAAAGTGCCCAGAACCATGGTGCATAGAGCATGACAACCATAAGGATGGCAAAAAGTCCTCGGAGAAGAACCCAAGGGAGCACCACAATCAGGAAGAAAAAGAATGGCAGCACAAAAAGGATTCCAGCAAGCGTGCGCAGCACAACTGCCACTGTCTTAGTTACCGAGAAGCCGGTATTGCGTGCTATAAGCAGGCCCACCAGGCCAGCAATGCCAAAATACAGCATAATTGGCGCAACAATGTAGGAATAGAACAGCGGGGTGGAAGGGTCTTGAGGCAGCGTTTGCCTCAGAACCATCAAAACAATTCCCAAAACCGTTAAAACGCCAAGAAATGATGCGTTTCCAATAAAAGTCTTTTTCGTCATAGTTAACTCCTTTGATAAGGGGTATTAAGTATAGTGTAACTAGTACCTTGTTCCCGACCTTGTTTATTTCATACGCGGGATGTGGCTAAAACCGCTGCTCTCCATATGTTTCAAGGTCAAACGTTTGAATTAGAGGAGTTTTTCATGACTGATGCAGAACTCAAAGCAAGCGCCGAGGCGTTTGTTAACGAGCACTGGGAAGAGATTATTGAGGATATCCGCTACCTTGTGCAGGTAGAGTCCGTTGAGGATCTGTCTCTTGCAGAGCCAGGTAAGCCTTGGGGTCCAAAGTCTTATGAGGCACTTCGTCGCGGTCTTGAGATTGCAGAGCGCCTGGGCCTTGAGACTACAGATGTAGACGGCTACCTGGGCTTTGGCGACCTTCCTGGTGAGTCCGAGAAGTACCTTGCAACCATCGCTCACTCCGATATTGTCCCTCTGGGCAAGGGTTGGACGGTAGACCCGCTTGATGTTACCCGCCGTGAGGGCTTCATCCTGGGCCGTGGCGTTCTTGACGATAAGGGCCCTCTTGCACTCTCGCTCTGGGCAGCACACTACTTTGTTGAGCAGGTCAAAAAGACTGGCAAGAAGCTCCCTTACACCCTGCGTGCCATCGTTGGTAACAACGAGGAGACTGGCATGGGTGACGTCCCTTACTATCTCTCCAAGTATCCAGAGCCAGCATTCTGCTTCACGCCAGACGCTGAGTTCCCCCTTATCTGCGGCGAGAAGGGCGTGTACCACGCACAGTTCACGTCTCCAAAGATTGCTGGCGCACACGGCGAGAAGATCGTTGAGCTTGACGGTGGTACCGTACCTAACGCTATTCCAGGTCTTGCAAGCGCACTTGTCCGCGCTGACGCATCTACCTTGGCTGACACTGATTCCATCAAGGTTGAGGACGCAGGCGTTGAAGATGATGGCACCAAGCTTGCTCGCATTAACGCAACAGGTAAGGGTGGACATGCTTCCATGCCTGAAGGAACTGTTAACGCAATTGGTCTGCTTGTAACCTACCTGCTTGATAACAACATCTGTGGAGAAGAAGAGCGCGGCTTCTTGACCTTCTCGCAGCAGCTTTGCTCAACTACTGATGGTACTGGTACGGGTATCCAGAGTGCTGACGACAAGTTTGGTCCTCTGACCTGCATCTCTGGTACTATCCGCACCAAGGGCGATGTCTACGTACAGACCGTTGACTCTCGCTATCCTACTTCCACCACTGGCGAGGCTATCACTATGCGCATGACTGAGCTTGGCGAGGATCACGGCTGCACCTTTGAGGTTCTCTCCGATGCAGTACCTTTCTACATTGACCCAAGCTCCCCTGAGATTACTACCCTGCTTGATACCTTCCATGAGTATACCGGCGGCGATGAGCAAGCGTTTGTTATTGGTGGCGGCACCTATGCACGTCACTTTAAGCGTGCAGTTGCCTTTGGTCCTTATGACAGCAAGGCTGCAAAAGACCTGCCAGAGTGGGTTGGTATGGAGCACGGTCCTGACGAGGGAATCTCTGAGGAGTGGCTCAAGCGCGCCCTCAAGA
>JABZHD010000197.1 GCA_015259045.1 Atopobium sp.
GTTGTAATACGTAAATACAATGATATAATTAGGTAAAGGAGGGACTATGGACAGTGTTGTAACCGCCCGCGTTCCTGTCGAAGTAAAAAATCAGGTTTCTGAGGTTCTTGAATCGCTTGGGTCAAACACCACCAAACTGATTAATGCTGCTTTTGAATATGTGCTGGTAACAGGCAAGCTTCCCGATGCCCATGAGGGTGCTGCGTCAGAACTGTCTGCTAGAGGATCTTCTCGCCAATTGAGTGAGAAGGACAAAGAGCAGCTTTCGGCACTCTTTGAAAAGATTTCAGTTCCCGCACCGGCGTCGTTTTGGAATGATTTAGGCGATAGCACCTACAAAGAGGCAATCAGCGAGTGGAGGTCAAATGACTATGAAGCTCTTGATTGACACTAACGTTTTGCTGGACGTCTTTTTATGTAGAGAGCAGTTTGTTGCTGACGCTAAAAAGCTTTTTATAATGAAGCAGTTTAGAGATGCTGAGCTATGGATAGCAGCCCAGTCATATACAGATCTCTATTATGTGGGTGCTAAGGCTCACGGCTCTGCTCACATGCAAGAAATCCTAAAAGAAGTATTTCCACTGCTTAACATATGCTCTATTGATGGAGCAGATATTTCAAATGCGCTTTCTGAGCAGTGGGAAGACTTTGAAGACTGTCTTATTTGGCGCGCAGCTAAGAAGATAAAGGCAGACTATATCGTCACAAGAAATACGGCAGATTTTGTTCGATCGGATATACCAGTGCTTACACCTGCCAAGTTTTTCTCGACAATGGAATCTGAGCAAAATCTAGTCTATGAAGAGGCTGAATTTTAGAAGCAATAAGGTGCGGGGTAGGGCAGCAAAGCTCAAAGCTGCGTAGCGGAAAAGCTCAGCATAGTGCGATAAGAAAATCTACTACAAACACACTTAGATATGTATTAAAAGTCGTGCTTGGGGGTATATAGAATCCGATGAAGATTCAGTCCCCGGCACGATTTTGTTTGGGGTAGGAGGGTGATTTTATGAGACTAGATAAATGGGCCGTAACCGCCCAGGAAGCACTGCAGGCAGCTCTTGGTATTGCTGGTGATGTAGAGGCTTCCGAGGTTGCACCAACACACCTGCTCAAGGCGCTACTGGACAGCAATGAGCGCAACCTGCGTTCTATCTTGGAGAAGATTGGCGCAGATCCTGATGCAATTGCCACGCAGGTAGACCAGGCAATCTCTAAGGCTCCAAAGGTAAGCGGAGCACAGATTGGCATTGGCAACGACCTTCTCAAGGTTATTAACGAGGCCGAGAAGCTTGCCACTAAGCTGGGAGATTCCTACGTAACCTCCGAGCATCTGCTCACTGCGTTGGCAAACGACAACACTGACGCAGGTAGGATTCTTCGCGACGCCGGCGTTACTGCTAAGCGCGTGGAAGAGGTCTACAACGAGCTTCGTGGCGATGAGCGCGTAACCTCTCAGGATGCAAAGCCGCAGTTTGAGGCCTTGGAGCAGTACGGTCGCAACGTGACCGACCTTGCTCGCCAGGGAAAGCTTGATCCAGTTATTGGCCGCGTTGAAGAGATTCGTCGCACCATTCAGGTCCTGAGCCGCCGCACCAAGAACAATCCTGTTCTTATCGGCGAGCCTGGTGTTGGTAAGACCGCAATCGTAGAAGGCCTGGCAGAGCGCATTGTTTCTGGCGACGTTCCAAGCACCTTGCGCGACAAAGAGCTTGTTGAGCTTGACATGTCTGCCCTGGTAGCAGGCGCAAAGTATCGCGGTGAGTTTGAGGACCGCATGAAGAAGGTTGTTGCTGAGCTGGAGAAATCCAAGAATGACATCCTCTTCATTGATGAGATTCACACCGTCATTGGCGCCGGCTCCGCAGAGGGCTCCATCGATGCTGCATCCATCCTTAAGCCACCGCTGTCTCGTGGAGAAATCCAGGTCATTGGTGCAACTACGGCAGAAGAGTATCGTAAACATGTCGAGAAGGACGCTGCATTTGAGAGG
>JABZHD010000198.1 GCA_015259045.1 Atopobium sp.
GGATTAGCTTTAACTGCAATTATTGTTGCGTTCTTGTTTGTGTTTTGTTGGCAACTAGGCCTTATAACTGCGGCTACATTTGTTCTTTTCTGCATTACTATGGAGCTGCTCCAGGCCTACGTGCGCAATGTATCAGATAAGTATGTAGCTGCTAATACCACCTTAATCAGCTCTGTTCTTGAATATGTCCGCGGCATTAGTGTAGTAAGGGCGTTTTCTCTTATTGATGACGCTGAAGGAAAATATGCCAAGGCAGTTGACGATTGTCGCGTTCAAGCGCTTAACCTCGAGCTTAAGGCGCTTCATTTCTCAGTTTTGCAAATGGTCATCTCCAAGGCTACCAGTATTATCATGTGCCTGGTATCAGTTGGTTTATGGCTCTCTGGAACACTTGATACAGCTGCTTGTTTAACCGTAGTAGTGATGTCATTTATGTTGTTTAGTCGTCTAGAATCTGCTGGTCGTTTCTCAACTATTCTGCGCAATCTTGAAATTGCAATGGAGCAAACAAACGCTATTCTCGCCACCCCCGCAATGGAGGAGGGAGAAGGTCTTGAGAAAGCAGCATCCTGCGATATTGAGCTTTCTCATGTTTCGTTTGGCTACGATGACAGGCAAATCCTTGAAGATGTGAGTCTTTCTATTCCTGAAGGCACCTCTTGTGCCATTGTGGGGCCAAGTGGATCTGGCAAAACAACTCTTGTCCGTCTTATTGAGCGTTTTTGGGATGTAAATGCAGGTCAAGTGACACTTGGTGGACGCGATGTGCGTGACTACAAAGTTGATGCACTCCTGCAAAATTTCTCTACCGTTTTTCAGGGAGTATTCCTTTTTGATGACACCATTGAGAACAACATCAAGTTTGGCAATCCAAGCGCAACTCATGAGCAAGTAGTTGACGCAGCTAAGCGTGCCTGCTGTGAAGAGTTTATTGAGGCTTTGCCTGATGGCTACGAGACACGTTTAGGAGAAGGCGGTTCAATGCTTTCTGGTGGTGAGCGCCAACGTCTTTCTATTGCGCGCGCAATCTTAAAAGATGCGCCAATCGTGGTACTTGACGAGGCTACAGCTAATGTTGATCCAGAAAACGAGCTTGAACTCCAGCGCGCAATTGCCGAGCTCACAAAGTCTAAGACTGTCATCATGATTGCCCATCGCTTAAAAACAGTGCGCAATGCTAATCAGATACTTGTCCTGGATAAGGGCCGTATTGTTCAGCGGGGAACCCATGAATCTCTCATGAAAGAAGGCGGCATCTACGCTGATTTTGTTAACATGCGCGAGAAAACCGTCGGCTGGAAAATTGCGTAACTACTGGCAAGTTGCTGAGAAATATCACATGTAAAAAATATGCACCCAAGCAGCGCTTGGGTGCATATAACGTTAAAGCTGAAATGCGGTTTACTGAATCTGGCAAATCATAGCAACATTAGTCGAAGTGGTGTAGTCACCAAGACGTGGGCTGGTCTGAGGATCGCCTGCGGTTAGGACAACAATGTCACCAGTCTCAACAACGCCAACTTCTTTAGCAACGTTCAAAGCGTTGTACATGGTGTTAGAAAGCGTGCCCTGCTCAGAGGTCTTGAATGCATAGACACCCCAATAGAAGCAGGTGCGACGAACTGCCTCATCGGATGGAGACATTGCATACAGAGGGCGCTTTGGACGGAAGTTAGAAACAAGGCGAGCGGTACGACCAGAGTGGGTTGGGCAGATGATGCACTTAGCGTCAACACGGATTGCCATATCAACTGCAGCAAAACCTGTAGCGCCGTTGACGTTCTTAAGGCCCTCACGCTGGGGATAGACATCCTTGACTGGCAGGTACTTCTCGGTTTCCTTGCAGATGGAAGCCATAGTCTTTACTGCCTCAACAGGGTACTTACCAGCTGCAGACTCACCAGAAAGCATGACGCAGTCGGTACCGTCATAGATTGCGTTAGCCACGTCGGTAACCTCTGCGCGGGTTGGGCG
>JABZHD010000199.1 GCA_015259045.1 Atopobium sp.
CTCCAGAGCCACAGCCAGAACCTAATCCAGGACCACAGCCACAGCCTACTCCACAATATAACGAGCCAGAGCCTAAGCCAGAGCCAGAGCCAGCTAAACCTACCAAGAAGGTAAAGAAGGCTAAGAAAGCAGCTCTGCCAGCAACGGGTGATGGCGCAGTCATTGCGATTGCAGCTGGAGTTGGAACGGTTGCGCTCACATTTATCCTCACAAGCAGGTTTGCAAGAAAGAGGGACTAATGACTACCGAAGCAGAAGACAGAGAGCGTCTCGAAAAGATGACGATGAAGGAAATTAAGGCAGTCGCAAAGGACGAGGGTATCACTCTTGGATACGACGCAGCACGGAAATCAAATGCGATTGGCTTGATCCTTGAGTGGAGACGCTTCAAAGGCTGTTACATGAGGAGGTACTAATGATTTGCCCTCGATGTCTGAATGACGGCTGGGGCAGCACTGCCTTTGACCTTGAACATGACGAGCATGGCTGGCGCATTAGATGCCCTTACTGCAACCATACTTCCCGCTACTACCCAAAGCGTGAGCAGGCAAACATTGGCTTTATGTTAGATGAAGCAGCTGAGCAAGATGAAGCAGTTAGAGCAAACTGAGTACGTTGAGCCCAACGCAGAAGATGTGCGACTCATAAGAATATGGCGCATTGACTTTGACTCGGTTTGCTTTGGACTCTACACGTACACACCCGCTCAATTCCATGCGGTCCACTCGACCGCATGGGACTTCTATCAATGCAAGCCAACCATGAAGCACACAACAGCTCCTGGCACAGAATACGTTGAGTTCTACCACGAATATGTCTGCGTCTATGAGTCACGCATGCCAGCATTCATGGAATGCGTGCGGGCTAACGGGTTTCATGGCAAATACCACGAAGCAGGTCACCCGGAGAAAGAATACAAGTTTTAGAAGTATTCTGGATATTCGTCTAATTTATCGAGAATATCTTTTGAGTGCTCAGCGCAGAATTTCCCCCAACTGGTAAGGCTTATCAACCACTTATTTGCGCCAATTTCTGTAACGTCAAATATCTCTCTAATTCTCCCAAAAAGAACATCAATGCTTTCTTCTGAGAATGTGCCAGTTTTGCTCCCGTTCTCAAAAATGTTCTTTAAAGTTGATTTTTCATCAAAAGAGAGATTCATTACAGCTTTTCTTGCATAGTGGATATTGTCTCTAATCTCTTTCTCTTTTTCTTCAGCACGCTTACGCTCTTTTTCCTCTAACTCTTTCTTAAATGTAAGGTATTTAGAGAGATTAATGGCTATGCCTACGCCTATACCTGCAACAACACATAGACAGGTATAGAGAGCGGTAAGTAAAGGGTTTCTTTCCCAGAACTCACGTACATAAGTGACAAGGGAAAAAGCAGCAATTCCACCAAAGCTAGAAGTAACAAGAAAAGCAATTAACTCAACAGCGTGCTCAGCTAACCAATTCAAAAACTTTTCCATTTCGAGCCTTTCAAAGGAGGTCTAAGTGCATGAATTAATGATTATTTTAGCTGGTATTTTTTGGTTTTCAGCGATGTTTTTAATCGGATTTTCGCTCACACAATACAAGAACAGAAAGGAGTAGATCTATGGGAGTATCAGTTCTTGTGCTCGGACATTCTGGCACAGGTAAGTCAACCAGCTTAAGGAACTTCAAGCCTGGCGAAATTGGCATTTTCAACGTGGCGGGAAAGCCACTTCCCTTCCGGGGAAAGATGAGCAAAGTAGACCATCCGAGTTATACGCAGATGAAGAAGTCGCTCAAGGCTAACAAGCTTAAAGCGTATGTAATCGATGATGCGAACTACCTCATGGCGTTTCAGAGCTTTGCCAAAGCTAATGAGAAAGGCTATGACAAGTTCACGTCTATGGCAGTTGATTTTGAACAGCTATTGGAAGCTGCAAACAACACAAACGATGACACAATCGTTTACTTCTTTATGCACCCTGAC
>JABZHD010000019.1 GCA_015259045.1 Atopobium sp.
CTCCCTGGGTGAGGACGTCGAGGCTCTTGTTCTCCAGAAAGAGGACAAAGAGGGCCGTCTGGTTCTCTCCAAGAAGCGTGCTGAGTACGAGCGTGCTTGGAAGGCAGTTGAGGATAAGTTCAACGCTGGTGAGACCGTTGAGGGCGAGGTTATCGAGGTTGTTAAGGGCGGCCTGATTCTTGACATTGGCCTCCGTGGCTTCCTGCCTGCATCCCTTGTTGACCTCCGTCGTGTCAAGGATCTTGGTGCATTCATGGGCACTCGTATTGAGGCTCGTGTTATCGAGATGGATCGCAACCGCAACAACGTTGTTCTTTCTCGCCGTATTGTTCTTGAGGAGGCTCGTAAGGCAGAGCGTCAGGACATCCTGGGCAAGCTCCAGGTTGGCATGAAGCTCAAGGGTACTGTTTCCTCCATCGTTGAGTTTGGTGCATTTGTTGACCTTGGCGGCATTGACGGCCTGGTTCACATTTCCGAGCTTTCTTGGAACCACGTTAACCACCCATCTGAGGTTGTTAAGGTTGGCCAGGAGGTTGAGGTTCAGGTTCTCGACGTTGACCTTAACCGTGAGCGTATCTCCCTTGGTCTTAAGCAGACTTCCGAGGATCCATGGCGTGTACTTGTTTCCAAGTACCCAGTTGACGCTATCATCGAGGGCACTGTCACCAAGCTTGTTACCTTTGGTGCATTTGTTGACCTTGGCAACGGCGTTGAGGGCCTCGTCCACATCTCCGAGATGGCTAAGCAGCACGTCACCGCTCCATCTCAGGTCTGCAAGGTTGGCGACGTTGTACAGGTAAAGGTCATGGAGATTGATCTTGACCGCCGTCGCATCTCCCTGTCTATGAAGGCAGCTGCAGAGACCCTTGGTATTGATATTGAGGTCACTCCACTTCCAGAGGAGGAGCGTGCAGCAGCAGAGGCAGCAGCAGCTGAGGCTGAGGCTGATCTTGAGGCTCACCTTGTTGAGTCTGAGGCTAACGCACAGGCAACTGAAGAGGCTGCAGAGTAACACGCTTTGCGCATCTAAGTAATTGTCAAGAGACGTCATCGAAAGATGGCGTCTCTTTTTTTATGTGAGTAACAAATATCTCCATTCCTTCAGCAGTACGTTAATGCGAAAATACACTGCTAAGTTTTTATTCTGAGGAGGAATACGCCTATGACATCAAAGATGCAGGGCCGCAGTTTTCTTGCTGTTATGTTTGCATTTTTGGCAGCTTTAATCTTTATGCCAAATATTGCATACGCTGCAAGTAACAATTCGTTCTATAACGGCACTACTACTAACGTGTCTCCATCTGTGAGTGCAGATGGTCTTATTGAGCGTTCTATTTACTTTACAGATGCTTCTGGTCAGACATCTAACTACGCTTATAAGGATAATGACACCACTCAGATGAACCGCTCCATTGTAGATATTGATAAGTATCAGAATCTGCAGGCAGTGGTAAAGATTACCAACATCTCTTCATCTCCAGTTTCTGTAAACGAGATTATGCAGCTGCCACTTACATACTATGTCAGCTCTAGCCCAAATCCAGATTTACGTGCAACTGGATTTACCTTCTCGTCAACTAATGCAGCAACTGCAATTAACCTGAACATTAACGGACTGAACGGCGGTTCTGGTGCTCAGCCTGCAGCTAATGCATATGCCGCATACCAGGCAGCTGGTCAGGACAATGCTGAGATGCGTTCCGTTTCTATTTCTGGTACTCTGGCCGCTGGTGAGACCATTACACTTACTGTTCCTCTGACTCTCACTAATGGTTCATCTCTTAATCTGTATGGCACTAACTATGTAGGCCTTACCCAGTATCTGCTCGACCACAGAACCTCTTACGGAAACCCTCGTGTTTCAGTCAGGTTTGCAAGGCAGGTCCTGGAAGAGGGAACAAACAATTCCATTCTGAGCAGCAACAAGAAATATCTTGGCGTCATTATTAGGCCTGACGGCAGCTATTACGCTATTCCACAGGACGAGTGGAATTACATGCCAAACATTTCTGCAAGTGATATTCACGTTGACAATATCCTGTATGAAGATCGCCACAGCGCAACAGAAAATGATGCACTGTATACCGGTGGGGCTTACTACATTGATTTGACCAACATCAAGAATGCCATGAGGGACTATGGCTATTCGGTACACACCGGAAATTCCAATAGGGGACTGTACCTGAATCTTCCTGGCTGGCAGATGGCTGTTGATAATGATCTTGCTGATGATGTGTATCAGGAGTATTCGTACACTTCTCTCTCCGGCAGCAACCTTGTCATCAATGCTTCTGAGAACTCAACTGACGAGCTTGATCTTAACAACGGCGTTATCTCTCCTCTTTATACAGAGCTCAGGCAGGTAGTTACGGCACACGACAGCACTATTACTGCTAATCAGGATTCCTGGACTATTCTTGATAACCTTGATGCTATGGTTGATCACAGTGCTGGTCAGGTCACCCCTGCTGCTGGTTCTGCTGACGCTCGCGTTAAGGTTGTTGATCAGAGCGGTACCGTTGTACTTGACACAGCAACTATGGATGCAGCAACTGTTGCTCAGAAGGCAGAAGAGATTTCTAAGACTCCAGGCATTTATTCCGTCACCTATTACTATTACTTCAATGGCAATGCTGCAGCTGCAGGCAATGACTACGAGGCAGCAAAGACGGTTACCCTAACTGTTGAGTCTGATACTCCAACTCCAGCTCCAGCTCCAGAAGAGCCTTCTAACCCTGCTTCTCCTGTAAAAGAGAAGAAGACAAAGAAGAAGAAAGCACAGCTTCCTAATACGGGAGAAGAGCTTCTGGTAATGCCTCTTATGGTTATGGGGGCATCTGCTTTAACAGCCGCAGGCCTTATGAGGCGTAAGCACTAAGATAGAAAGTTTTTCTCGTTACATGCATTTGTATTGGCAGGTATCTCTTTGGTACCTGCCAATATTTTTATAGACAAAATGGACAACTGTCCAAAAATGCTTAGTCAATTTTTATGTTTCAATATAGGCAATTCCTATATGGTTAGACAAAAAGTGCAGGTAAATAGATTTTGCTGTTATCGTCGCAATTTAATGTTTCATGTCTATTTCATCCTAGGTATATATAGGTAGATGCAGGTAATTGTTTTGTATAGTTATCTAACCCCAGCAGGGTTGTCTTATAAATCGTTTTAATAAGAAAGAAGGGTTAACATGCTGGAGAACTCACTAAGCCGTCGTAATTTTTTGAAGGCATCAGGTATGGTAGCGGCTGGTGGTGGCGCATCTATGATGCTGGCTGGCTGCAACTCTCCTTCTACTGATACTGCTCAGGCATCTGATAAGAAGAAGATTCTTCGCTATGGTTCTGCAAACTCTAAGCAGGGCCTTGATATGCAGCGTGCAAACAACTCCCAGTCCGCATGCGTTGCAGACTCTGTTTGTGAGTCTCTGCTTCGTTGGACTGAGGATAACGAGCTTGTTACCTGCCTGCTTAAAGAGATTCCAACCTTCGAGTCTGATGGTGTCACTCTTAAGTGCGAGCTCAAAGAGGGCGTCAAGTTTCACGATGGTACTACTTTGACTGCTAAGGACGTTAAGTACACCTTTGAGCGTATGTTTAAGCCAGAGACCAAGGCTCTCTCTACCAGTTTCTTTGACAAGATCAAGGGCGCTCCAGAGATGCTTGCTGGTAAGGCTACTGAGCTTGAGGGCCTTACTGTTCAGGACGACACTCACTTTACCTTTACGCTTTCTGAGCCTTACATTGTCTTTGTAAGCGTTCTTGGTATTTCCTATGCTTGCATCTTCCCAGAGAAGGCTTGTGAGGCTGCTGGTGCTGATTGGGGTACTGGTACTAACCTCATTGGTACTGGTAAGTACAAGATTAAGAGCAACGATGACACCACTGAGGTAGTCCTTGAGCGCTTTGACGACTACCATGACGGTAAGCCTGCTCTGGATGAGATTCGTATTCACTACTACGACGATTCCAACACTCAGCTGCTTGCATTCAAGAACAACGACATTGACTTCTGCGATCTTCCATCTTCTCTGTATCAGCAGTACTCAAGCGATGCTGACGTCAAAGACCTTATCACTGCATATCAGACCCTTGGTGTTAACTTCATCAACCTCAACCTCAAAGAGGGCTTTGAGCTTACCGATCCTAAGGTTCGTCAGGCACTCTCCTTGGCAATTAACCGCCAGGAGCTTGTTGACAACATTGCTTCCGGTAACGGTACTGTTGCAAGTGGTTGGCTTGCACCAGCAACCCCTGGTTACGACAAGAGCGCACCTGCATTTGCGTACGATCCAGAGAAGGCTAAGTCTCTTCTCTCTGAGGCTGGTGTTTCTGGTCTTAAGCTTTCTGCAAAGGTTAGAAAGTCTTACGAGAAGCTCCTTGTTGCTGTCCAGGAGTACTGGAGCAAGATTGGCGTTACCCTTGATGTCCAGGTAGAGGACAACGCAGTTTGGAATACTGACTGGGCTGCTGGTAACCTTCAGATTACTACCCTTGGTTGGTATCCACTGTTTGCTGATGGCGATCAGCACCTCTACACCTACTTCTACAGCACCAACGCTGCAAAGAAGTCTTCCTTCTACAACAACCCAGAGTTTGACAAGCTTCTTGTTGAGGGTCGCTCTGAGTCTAACAAGGACAAGAGAACAGAGGATTACAAGGACGCAGATAACCTGCTCACACGTACAGACTTCGCAACACTTCCTCTGTACTGGCCAAAGAACTCCTTTGTCGCTAAAAAGTACGTCAAGAACGCTAAGGTTGGAAACTTGATTTATCACTTCTTTGATATTGATATTGATACATCAAATTCCGATTACACCGTTCCAGAGGACTAAGTAGCAAACTTGCTATAAACTTTAAAGCGGCATCTAAGATTCTTGGATGCCGCTTCATTTTCTTGAGGGGAGAGGAGCTCAGGAGTGAGATCGTTTCTAATCAAACGAATCCTTCAAGCAGTGAGCGTTGTAGTTTGCATTTCTGCTTTAACGTTTTTTGTCTTGAACATTGTCCCAGGTGACCCAGTACGAGTCATGATGGGCGATATGGCTGATGAAGCTACGGTTCAGCAGGTCCGTCATACCATGGGTCTTGATAAGCCAATCCCAGAGCAGTATGCAAACTGGTTTGTAAAAATGCTTGGTGGAGATTTTGGAACCTCTTACACTCAGAAGCGACCTGTCATTGCACTTCTGACCAAGGCCTTAGTTGTTACGCTGCGCTTGGCGGTGTTTGCATATCTCTTTGCCGTAGTGCTTGGCCTTTTGATGGGTATTCTCGCCGCGGTAAACCATGGCAAATGGCTTGATAGAACACTTATGTCAGCTGCAATCTTTGGTATTTCTGCTCCATCATTTTGGGTGGCATTAGTACTGCAGATTATTTTTGCTTTGACGCTTAAGTGGTTCCCGCTCTCTGGCGTTAAAACTCCTACCGCGTATGTTCTTCCTGTTATTGCATTGGGCTCCCGTTATGCAGCAAGTATTGCCCGCGTTACCAGGACCAGCATGCTGGACGTATTAAACCAGGACTACATCAGAACTGCTGAAGCTAAGGGCTTAAAGCGCTCCGCTATTGTTTTGAAGCACGCGCTCAGAAATGCTCTGATTCCCATTATTACCATTGCTGGATCTCAGCTGGGAGACATCCTTACTGGTTCCATCATCATTGAGCAGATCTTTAATATGAACGGTATGGGTAAGTTGCTTATTGATGCAATTAATGCTCGTGACCTGCCGCTGATTCAGGGTAGTGTCATGTACGTGGCAATTATCTGCGTTGTGATTTATTTACTTGTTGATATTTTGTACGCAGTAGTTGATCCACGAATTCGTCTTGGAGAGGAGGCATCAGAGTAATGGCTTTGTTTACGAGCGATAAAAATAGCGAGAAGGTCCAAAAGACCGAAGCTGTACTTGAAGATGCCGCCAAGGCTCAAGAAGCAGAACAGGCTGCCACGGGAAAAGTTCGTGCGCAGAGCTATTGGCAGGTTAGCTGGAACATCTTTAAGAAAAATAAACTGGGCATGATTTGCTTGGGCATTGTTTTGGCGCTGGTAATTATTGCAATTCTTGCTCCTGTTCTTGCTCCCTATGGCTACAAAGATCAAAACCTTTCAATTCAGAATCAGAATCCAACGTTTGCACACCTGCTTGGTACTGATGAGTACGGTAGAGACATTCTTTCTCGTATTATTTACGGTTGTCAGATTTCTCTCTCTGTTGGTATTATTTCGCAGGCAATTGCCCTCTTTATCGGCTTTGTAGCAGGAGTTGCAGCAGGATATTACGGTCGCTGGGTGGATGCAGTTGTGTCTTTTATCATCCAGGTTTTCTCCAGCTTCCCATTTTTGCTTTTTGCAATTTTGATTATGTTTGTTATGGGCCCAGGTCTTATTAACCTCTATATTGCATTGGGTCTTTTGATGTGGACTACCACCGCAAGGCTAATTCGTGGCGATGTCATGCGCCTGAAGAATTCTGAATACATTCAGTCTTGTATTCTGTCTGGCGGTAATAGCTTCCGCATCATCATGAAACATCTCTTGCCTAACTGCATGTCAACGCTAATTGTTGTTTCTACCTTGGGCATTCCAAGTGCAATTCTTTCAGAGGCAACACTTTCGTTCTTGGGATTAGGCGTTCAGCCACCTGAGGCAAGTTGGGGTCAAATGATTGCAGCATCTCAGCCATACCTTGCATCACAGCCTCTCTACAGTATTGCCCCAGGTATTGTCATCATCATTACAGTTATGTCCTTTAACTTGCTTGGCGACGCCCTTCGCGACGCCCTTGATCCAAAGATGCGTTCTTAGAAAGGAGGTTACGTTTATGGCAGAAAAAACAGATGCTCTTGCACAAGAGAGTGATCAGACAAAAGAAACCAAAGATGCATCATTTGAGCACGTCATTGAGGGTCCAAACGGTCAGTCTGTGCAATTTTGCAGCCTTGAAGAGCGCCTCCTTGCACAAGAGACCGCTCAGAAGGAGCGAGAAGAGCAGTGCAAGAAAAACGTTCTTCTCGACGTCAATCATCTTGATGTCACGCTCTTTACCGAAGATGGCGCACTTCCTGCAGTAAGTGACCTCTCGTTTATTATGCGAAAAGGCGAGACTCTTGCGGTAGTAGGCGAGTCTGGCTGCGGTAAGTCCATGACAGCTCTGTCGGTTATGGGTCTGCTTCCTACACCTCCTGCACAAATTACCGGCGGAGAAATTATTTTTGAGGGAACTGATTTAACTCAGCTTCCTCGTGGTGGCATGCGTGACTTCCGTGGTAATCGCATTGGCATGATTTTCCAGGAGCCTATGACCTCCTTGAACCCTGTTATGAAATCTGGTCTTCAGATTCGTGAGGGCATCCTTGTTCATAATCCCAACATGAGCAAACAGGAGGCAGATCAGAAGGCCCTTGATATGATCAAGCTGGTGGGTATTCCTGCACCAGAGAAGGTCTTCTCGTCATATCCACATGAGCTTTCTGGTGGTATGCGCCAGCGTGTCATGATTGCTATGGCACTTGCGTGCCAGCCATCGCTGCTTATCTGCGACGAGCCAACAACTGCTTTGGATGTAACGGTTCAGGCACAGATTCTGCAGATCATTGACCGCATGAAGCAAGACCTGGGTACCGCCGTCATGCTGATTACGCACGACATGGGCGTTGTTTCCGAGATGGCTGACTGGGTTCTTGTCATGTACGCTGGTCATCGTGTTGAGTATGCGCAGTCTGCAGAGCTCTTTACTAACCCTCTGCACCCCTATGCTCAGGGCCTGATTGCGTCCATTCCATCGTTTGACGAGCACACCAAGGAACTCTATGCAATTCCTGGTAGCGTTCCTATGCTTTCTCACATGCCTTCTGGCTGCCCGTTCCATCCACGTTGTCCGTTTGCTAAGGACATTTGTAAGAATCGTCGTCCTGGCTTGACTGCTGTTGGTGAAGACAATTGCCATACTGTCAGCTGTTGGAAATACACTGATGAGTGGGGTGAGTAGTCATGGCAGAAGAGAAAAACACAGACGTCAAGGACCTTTCTGGCGAGAAAACCATCTTGTCCGTAAAGAACTTGGTTAAGCGATTCCCCATTAAAAACGGTGTTTTTGGTCGTTCTAACGCTTCAGTTCATGCGGTTGAGGGTGTTTCGTTTGACCTTAGGCGCAAAGAAACTCTGGCTATCGTTGGCGAGTCTGGCTGCGGAAAGTCTACAACCGGCAAGTGCGTATTGCGCCTCACCGAGCCAACCTCTGGTACGGTTGAGCTTGATGGGGAAGATTTCACCTCACTTAAGGGAGAAGACCTCAAGCGTGCTCGTCAGAAGATGAAGCTTATCTTCCAGGATCCTTACAGCTCACTGAACCCTCGTATGACAGTCATGGATATCATTGGCGAGCCTATTGATATTGCAGGTACTTATAAAACAAAGGCAGAGCGCGACGCTCGCATTGAAGAGGTTATGGAGGAAGTTGGCCTTAACCTTGAGTTCAAGTACCGCTACCCTCATGAGTTTTCGGGCGGTCAGCGCCAGCGTATTGGTATTGCTCGCGCTATTGTGCTTGAGCCAGAAATTGTTGTCTGCGACGAGCCTGTTTCTGCTTTGGACGTTTCTGTTCAGGCCAAGGTAATCAACTTGCTTGAAGAGCTTCAGAAGGACCACGGTCTGGCATACATCTTTATTAGCCATGACCTTTCCGTTGTTCGCCACATTGCAGATACTGTTATGGTCATGTATCTGGGTCACCAGATGGAGTTTGCCACCAAAGACGCCCTCTTTGAGCGTCCTTTGCACCCATACACTCAGGCACTTTTGGACGTTATTCCTCGTATTCGTCACGAGCGTATCCAGGAAAAGCGCATTCTTCAAGGTGACGTTCCAAGTCCTGCTAATCCACCTTCAGGTTGCGTATTCCACACGCGTTGCCCTAAGGCAATGAAGGTTTGCTCCGAGCGCATTCCTGATCGCATCGAGGCTGAGCCAGGTCATTTCTGCGCCTGCCACCTGTACGACACATCGCTTTCTGATGCCGACTGTATACCTCAGGTTGCACACGCTATTGAGGCGGCTCAGAAGGCCGTAGAAGAAGCGCGCCTTGAGGAGAAGATTTCCGAGTAGCGCATCTTATTGTCGTGTCTTAAAACGGCATACAAACACAAAAATGGCGAGAAGACCAATTGATCTTCTCGCCTTTGTTTTTGGGTGTAGGAAGCCTTACTTCTTCTTAACCTTATCGAAGTGAGGGTTAACCAGAACGCTGAGGCCCGTAAACTCTGGCTTCAAGACGTAAGGCATCTGTGGCCAGTCGATAGGCAGGCATGCGTAGTCAGTGTGAGTCATGAGGCTATCTGCCTGACGGGTGAGCTCAAGTACCTTGTCGTTGTTGTTAACGGTAAGACGAGCCTGGTCAACCAGGTTGTCAAACTCGGTGCTGTTGTAGAAGGAAGACTTCTTTGCGGCGCGGTCAGAGCGGAAGTAAGAGCCCATGTGCTCAACACCCTGGAAGGAGAGGGTAGACCAGGTAACAAGAGTGACTTCAAGGTCACCGTTAGTACGTGCGTCGCTCCAAACACCAGAGTCAATAACGCTTACGTTACAGGTAACGCCAATCTTTGACCAAGCATCCTGAAGGGCAACCATGAGGTTCTGATCCTGGCTTCTGACCTGTGCGTTAAGAGTGAGGTTAGAAACACCAGCCTCTGCAAGAAGCTGCTTTGCCTTGTCTACGTTGTACTCAAACTCTGGAGCGGACTCATTGTAGCCAGTCTCAGAAGATGGGATAAACGACTTAGCAGGTTTGGCAACACCAGAAAGAATGGTGCTGCAAATAGTATCTCTGTCAATTGCCATAGAGAGCGCCTGACGAACGCGAACATCTTTGAGATTCTCGCTCTTAAGGTTCAAGTTCACAAACTGCGTGGATGCAGGAGTGTAGTTGACAATCTCTTTGGAGATAGACTCATCATTTTGGTACTGCTGGATAAGAGACTGAGAAATAAAGACCAGGTCAACATCGTTGTTCTTGTAGTTAAGAATACGGGTGTTAGCGTCGTCAATGTAGACAAATCTGAGCTCATCCAGGCCAGGCTTGCCCTCATGGTAATCAGCAAATCCCTCAAGAACAACTTCTGTGGTGCTGTCATTAGAGACAAGCTTGAAAGCACCAGTACCAATAAAGTTGGTCTCAGTGCCCCATGCCTCACCAGCTTCTTTGCAAGCCTTCTCTGGGTAGATAACAGCGTAGAACTGAGCCATGATTGCATTGAAGGTTGAATAAGGCTGTGTCAGTTTGATGTCAAAGTGACGGTCGTCCTTAATAACAATGCCAGAAAGCTCTTCAGTTTTACCAGCAATAATGTCTTTAGCGCCCTCAATGTACGCATAAGAGTCAATTGAGGTTGCCTTGGTAGCAGGTAAGAACATACGCGTGAAGGTGTACTTAACGTCAGACGCCTTAAGGGTTTCTCCATTGTGGAATTTGATGCCATCCTTAAGCTCATATGAGTAGGTAAGACCATCATCAGAGACAGTTGGAAGTCCTGTTACCAGGTTTGGCTCAATTTCTTTTGTGTCTGGATTAAGTACCAGCAAAGACTCTGCAACTGCCTCAGATACACCAACAGAACCAGAAGTCTTCTGAGTATCAAAGGTTACCTTTGGGTTGTTTACACCAAAGCGCAATACCTTTTTCTCTGCGTCTCCGCCAGCTGAACCGCCACAAGCAGAAAGTAGTGAAGCAGAACCGGCGGCAACGGCAGCCGCCAAAGATCCACGTAAAAATGATTTACGGGAAAGGTTATTAAATACGTGCTCTTTCATAGGGCGCCTTCCGTTTGCATCTTCAAAACATGAAGCTTAAATGTAAAGAACTGGCTTTTTAATACCCAAATTAATTGTACGCAATACAGAAAAATGTTTCATTAATGAAAAAACATTGTGGATGATGGCTTGCTAGAGTGGCACGAAAAGCGCAAAAGCGATAAAGTCAAAGACTCAATAAGGGTCAACCTTTACTGTTATGTTGTTTGAAGAGCTGAGTGTTAAGAGGATTTTGTGGTTATTCCAGATATTGTCAAAGATGCATTTAGTGATGTTTCTAAGCTTCCTGCTTCTGAGCGCCCTCTTATCTGTGTGACTCCTCGCTGGATGCCTGAAGAAAATTTTTCTGATTCTGCTTCTGTAGCACAAATTCAGCTTGACGCCATTCTTGCAGCTGGTGGCATTCCAATCATGATGCCTCTCACAGAAGACCCAGAAGTTATTGGTCAGTTTGTTGAGATGTGTGACGGCTTCTGCCTTACGGGAGGTCACGATGTTGACCCTCGTAATTGGGGAGAAGAACCACGCGACCTTAATCGTTTGTGCCCTATACGAGATGCGCTTGAGTTTGAGCTGGTAAAGCAGGTACTTGCTCCAGATAAACCTCTACTTGCTATTTGCCGTGGCCTTCAGCTTTTAAATGTTGTGCTGGGCGGTACGCTTGTACAAGATCTGCATACCATGGAGCCAGCAGAAAATCATGCATTCTGGACTCACTCAGCAAATCTGTATCATCCAGCTCATGCTGTTCATGTTCAGAAAGACTCTTTGCTGTATAACGCCTTGGGCAAGGTAGAGGACATTCAGGCAAATTCATACCACGATGAGGCGCTCCGAAAGGTGTCTTCAGAACTCAAGGTAGTTGCCTATGCCTCAGATGGCATTATTGAAGGCGCTGAGGTCAAGGGGAAGACTTTTGCCTTAGGTGTGCAGTGGCATCCGGAATATGGATGGAATTACAGCAAGGCTGATTGCGAACTTTGGAAATCCTTTGTTACAGCTTCGCAAGCCTCGCGGTCTTCTCGTTAATATATTGATACTCTAAACTGCGTTGACTATATGGTTAGCGCAGTTTTTTGTAAGGGAGTTTTATGAGTGACGTGCTAGATAGATTTATTGCGTATTGCAAGGTTTCTTCTCAGTCTAATCCGTTGACCGCAGATAAGGTTCCTTCAACTGATTCTCAGTACCAGATGGCTGAAGTTGTTGCAGCTGATCTTCGTGAGCTTGGTGCAGAAAATGTAGTTGTTGACGAGCACGCTTATGTGGTTGCTCACTGGCCAGCAAGCAAGGGTCTGGAGGACCTTCCAACTCTTGGTTTCTGCTGCCACATTGATACGGCTTGGCAGTCTTGGGGCAATCCCGTTCACCCTCAGGTAGTCATATATG